>JBJEQC010000157.1:0-10464 GCA_051881555.1 Acutalibacteraceae bacterium | reverse complement strand
ATTTCCGAATACAAAGAGATGCTTTGGGAGAACGGTTATCCCGTTTTCACAACTCAGCAGTTTTTGCAGATCAGCAGAGCGTTAACCATGGTAATCAGGTTCGTGACGGGCAGATGCCTTGTGCCCCCCGAATACTGCGATGTTGTTGTTGACGAATTTGTAACTGCGGCGTGCGACCATATCCTTGAAAACAGCGGTCTTGATATCGTTTCCCTTTTCAAAAGCATTCCGAGCATGAATGAGCCTGCGGAGCTTATTGTTGAGGCTTTTGATGTTGACACAACCGCTTTCAGAGAGCAGATGTATGACAAAAGAGACGAATATCATCAGCAGGGCAACAGCACCATGGAGAAGGTCTGCCACTTCATCGGCGTTTATATGAGCGTTGTTGAAACATACACAATCTATGCCGTTCCGACCGACACGGAGAATCTTTATCAGGTCAGAATGAAAATAACCTTTAAGGACGGCAATACCGAGGACTTCAATCCCGGAATATATATCAACTCCGAAACAGGATGGTGCGGCAAAACCGACGGCAAGGGTCTTATGGGCATCGGCTTTGACTTCAACCTTACAGAGATGATGGTTTATGCAACCCTTGACTGCTGGATGAGAGAATTCGGCTTCTGCGTTCTTTATGACATTGCGGCAAATTCAATGCCTCTGCTCTGGCATTATGTTACCCGCCGCTTCAAGTTCGATTATAACGGCCTTGAGTGGATGATTCAGATCTGGAAGGGTAATTATCTTATTACCAACGGCGGCGAGGTCGGTATTTATAACCGTGCTCCCGGCAGCTTCGGCACATTTTATGAATGCGCAACCGATGATCAGCTTTTGGAAATGAGCCTTCAGATTTATCACGGCGAGGATCTGCTCGTAAATCAGGAGCCTCAGATGCATTGGTGGGTTAACGGTTTCCAAATGAGCGACAGAATGTATATTCCCGACAGCCTGACAATGAAATTCACTGTCGTAATGCCCGATGAAGAAATGCTTAACGCTTTCTGCAAGGCGATTGACGACAATTACCGCCACGATGTATCCTACACGGTTGAGGGCTTAAAGGTCAGCGCAGTTTGGTAAAAAACAACAGAAAAAAAGTAAACAGGCTTTGTGCATTGAATCTGCACGAAGCCTGTTTTTTTCAGATTATGAATCCCGTTACAAGTGCGGCGGCGCACGCCGCAAGCGCAACAACAATCAGCGGAAGCTTGAAATATGCGAGCAGAACGGCAACCGCCGTGCCGACAGCCGCAGTAACGGGGCTGTCCGTCGAATAGAAAACGGCGGGGAAGGTCATTGCGCTGAGAACCGCATACGGTATGTAATAAAGACAGCTTTGAAGAAATCTTGATTTTATCTTGCGGCGGAAAAGCGTGAACGGAATCATGCGGATAAGATAAGTAACTCCCGCCATAACGGCGATATAAAGAACCATTGTCATTCAGCTTTTTCCTCCGTTTTAGCAAGCTCGATGGGGAACAGCAGTGCTCCGATAACAGCCGCCGCAACCGAGCTTAATATTATTGCAAAACCGAACGAAACCGAGGGAATAAGAAACTTGAAAACCGTGCTGAAAAGAGCCGCAATAAGAATAACAACAAGGTCCTTTCGGCTGGCTCTTGCCGCAGGAATGATAATCGCAATGAACATTCCGTAGAGCATGATGCCCATTGCCGCAGTCAGAGCGACGGGCAGAGCAAGCCCCGCAACCGCTCCGAGAGCCGTGCCGCCCGTCCAGCCGACGGTTGCAATCAGTATCATACCGTACATATATGACGGAACAAGTCTTTCTTTTTGAGCCGAAGCAACGGCAAATATTTCATCGGTAATTCCGAACGACGCAATCAGTCTGTGAGGTGTTGTGAACGAATCCGAAAGCTTCTGTGAGAGCGAAAGCCCCATCAGAGAATAGCGGAGATTAATAACGAGCTGAGTTGCCGCCATTTCAATCAGACCGCCGCCCGCCGCAATGATTCCGACCCCTGCCGCCTGACCCGCAGAGGTCAGATTGGTCAGCGAAATAATAATCGATTGCAGGGCGGTTAAGCCTGCCTTGACTGCCATTATTCCGAATCCGAATGAAACGGAAAAATAGCCGAGAGCAATCGGAATTCCGTGCGACAGACCTTTAACAAAAGGTGATTTCACTTTTCTGCATCCTTTCCCTGTTTTTGTGACGCCGAGAAAGCATTTTACCACAGTTTACGGCAAAAAACAATTGTTTTCGACAAAATATAACAGAAAAATCGGGATTTAACGAGTTTTTTCTCCCTCAGGCGCTATGCGCCAGCTTTCTCGGCTCCCGCCTCGGTCGGTGCTTCTGAGCTTGCGCTCAGAGGTTGCCACCGGCAACCCGCACCCTCAGGAGGGAGCCCATACAGTTAGTTTGATTTTCGCCGTGAGCAGGTTGTATATTCGCCTCCCTCTTGAGGGAGGTGGCACGGCGAAGCCGTGACGGAGGGAGTCAAATTCAAATTTGTAGGGACAGCCCTTGCGGCTGCCCGGGAAAATGCTTCAAGTTTCGACGGAACGCTGAGGACAGCGTTCCCTACGAAAAAATATATATCCATAAACATAAAAAAGTCACTCTTGACGGTGAACATCAAAAGTGACTTTAATTATTTATTAATTTTTAAAAATTTGCCGCAAAAGCTTATCTGTTAACCTGAGCGGCGATTTCGGCGTAGCCCTTCATTATTGTTGAAGCGGTCTCGTCTCCGAGAGAAATAAGCTCCTGATAATGGTCGTCAAGGATAGCCATTGAATAGTCGTTGTCGGGAACTACATATCCGATTGCGTCATTGGCAAGACCGATTGCGATTGCATCCTCGCCGAACAGCTCACGGATTGTCTTGTATCCGAAATCCTCGCCCGAGTATGAGCCCTCTGCCGTCAGCGAACCGCCGCCTGCAACAAGATCCTGAACGATTTCGCCGGGCATGAGAGCGATCTTAACGCCGCCGAATTCCATATATCCGATTTCGGTGAATATGTAATATCTGTGGTTCTCTTTGTAAACATCATAGTTTGCAAGGTCAAGCTTGCCGACAAGCTGAATGAGAGGATTGGTAACCTTGATTTTAACCTCTTTGAATAATGTGTTGAGAACGGGCTCAAGCTCTTTCTCCTCTGCGGGCTCCCAGGTTTCATCAAACCAGAGAGTATATCCGTCGCCTGCAAGAGCCATTTCGGCGTTGATTTTATCCCAATCGGCATTTGCATTGATTACTTCATAGGTGTTGGTGAGATTGAGAGCGATCTGACCCATTTCTCTGCCGTAACGCTCTGACTGCTGATAGCGGCGCTCAAGAGGAACATTGTCATTTGAAAGGCCTCTGCCTGCATAAATGCCTGCGATAGCTCCGTTGAAGAACATGAAGTTATAGCCTGCGTTTTCGATTGTGTCGCCCATGTAATAAACATAGTCGCCAGAAAGCTGTCTGCCGTTGTCTGTTTCGTCAACTGCAAGTCCCGCAATGTCGGGGTGAGCGGCGATGTTAACGATCATGGTGGGCTTAACGGTTTCGCTGACCTCAAAGGGAGTGAAAACAAAGCGGGTCATGTCGTTGAGAACTGCCGTTGAAGACTTTCTGTTTTTGTTGTTGAAATATTCTTCGTTAAGAGACTTGACCGCGTAGGTCATGGTGCCCTTTTTCATGTCCTTGATTGCTTCTGCCATTGTGTTTGCAACGGCATTGCGAAGGAACTCCATATATTCGGTGTCAACGCCTTTTTCAAGGTTGCCGGTGCGAAGATAAGCGTTAACAAGGTTTTTGCCGAGCTTTGAGAGAAGATTGGTCCAGAGACCCTGAGTGTCGATGCAGCTGTGGCAATGGGTTGAAGTAACGGTGATACTGCTGATTTCAACGCCCGTGTCAAGCTCTGAAAGATAGGAGCGTATTGTTCTGATATCTCCGTTTGAAACGCCGATGCTGTCAATGTTTGCAAAAACGGAAACGCCTCTGCCCGAGCCGTCGGAAACGGCAATAACTCTGACCTGCATGTCGTCGATAACTTCCTCAACCTTGTTGCTCATGCCGTTCTGCATTGAGATGAAGCCGCCGAGGTAATAATCCTTTGTCTGCCAATCGTCGGGAACAAGAGATGTTTTGGCATAGCCAAGCTCCCAGACCGCATTGTCTGCGGGCTCGTCAAGCATGGTTTCCGTTCCCTTGTAGAATTGGCTTGTGTCTCTGTCGGAAATGCTGCCCATTCCTTTTTTGTCGGGAACAAGGAAGTTGATTCCCGCAAGAAGGTGAGAAACGATGCCGTCAACAACGGCAACGCCTGCATGAGTGAGAGCGGCTTTAACATCAACAGCCGCCGCACTGCCCATTGCAGAGAAGCCGCCGAAGATAAGGGAAAAAGCCAGAATTACGCTGACAATTTTAACGCTTAACTTTTTCATGTTTTTTCTCCTTGGTTTGAAAATAAAATACTTTATAATATATTAACACTTTTTATCCCGTGTGTAAAGCTTTTTTTAATCAATTTTTACATTGAATTTTATAGAATAAAACCTTATTTCGGTCTTGTGGAATTCGGTAAAAGCTGTTATAATATGTGCGATTTCATTCATATCGTAATGAAAAATAATCAAAAACGGGTTTTCGGAACATGAACATATTTGTTTGCCCCGTCTGCCGCAGGGAGCTTGAAGATTGCGGAAGTCTCTATAAATGCGGCGGAGGTCATTGCTTTGACAAATCAAAATTCGGATATGTTAATCTTCTTCAGTCGCAAAAATCCTCATCGAAACGCCACGGAGATGACAGGCTCATGGTCAGGGCGAGGCGGGATTTTCTTGATTCGGGAGGATATTCGTTCCTGCTTGACGCACTGTGTAAAATAAGCCTCAGGCTTATCAGCGGCGGTGCGGTGCTTGACGCAGGCTGCGGCGAGTGTTACTATTCGTCGGGAATTAAGAAAAAACTGCTTGAATCGGGGATTAACGCTGAGTTTTTCGGGGTGGATATTTCAAAAGACGCTCTTGAATTCGCTTCAAAGCGGAAAAGCGGTATCAAAACCGCAGTTGCGAGCCTTTTTGACCTGCCCGTTGCCGATGAAAGCTGCAGTGCGGTGCTTAATGTGTTTTCTCCGCAGGCAGATTCCGAATTCAGGCGTGTGCTGAAAAAAGACGGCATTTTAATCCGGGTAATTCCGCTTGAAAAGCATCTTTTTGAGCTGAAATCGGTTATTTATGATAAACCTTATGAGAATGAAGTGCCCGGTGCCGAAGCGGAGGGATTTTCGCTGATTGAAGAAAAGCATCTGCGCCGAAAACTGATTCTTGATTCAAGTGAAGAAACAGAGAATCTTTTTAAAATGACACCTTATTATTATAAAACCGGCAGAGAGGATCAGCTGAAAATCAGCGGGCTTAACCGCCTTGAAACCAGAGCCGAGTTCGGAATAAGAGTTTACCGAAAGGAAGGCTGAATATGAACAAAAAAATTGCTTT
Organism: Acutalibacteraceae bacterium; assembly: GCA_051881555.1. Lineage (GTDB taxonomy): Bacteria > Bacillota > Clostridia > Oscillospirales > Acutalibacteraceae > CAG-177. Next base: position 4,994 of record JBJEQC010000157.1, on the reverse strand, counting down.
AACCCCGCCGATGGGCTGGAATTCGTGGGATTGCTACGGTATGTCCGTCAATGAAGAACAGCTTATTGCCGCCGCAGACTACATGGCGGCTAATCTTAAAGAATTCGGCTGGGAATATATCGTCTGCGATATCCGCTGGTCAGAGCCGAATCCGAATACATTCGATTATAAAAAATTTACTCCGCTCTGCATGGATGAATATTCACGCCTTATTCCCGATGAGGGCAGATTCCCGTCCTCCGCAGGCGGCAAGGGCTTCAAGCCCATTGCGGATTATGTTCATTCTCTCGGATTGAAATTCGGCATTCACATTATGCGCGGCATTCCGAGGCAGGCGGTTCATTCCGGAGCAAAGATTAAATGCGAGGGCGTGACGGCAAGAGATGTCGCTCAGACATATTCAATCTGTTCGTGGAATACCGATATGTACGGCGTTGAGCCGAACGCAAGGGGAGCGCAGGAATATTACGATTCGCTTTTTGAGCTTTACGCTTCATGGGGCGTTGACTTCATTAAATGCGACGATATTGCCAACACGGAGTTCAGACCTGACCGCCCGTATTCCGCAAAGGCGGAGATAGAAATGCTTCACAAGGCGATTGAAAAATGCGGCAGAGACATGGTTCTCAGCCTGTCTCCCGGTCCGGCAATTGTTGCGGAGCATGAGCATCTTGCGGCGAACGCCGAAATGTGGCGCATGACGGGTGACTTCTGGGACGATTGGGATAAGCTCTATGCAATGTTTGACCGCTGTCTTGCGTGGCAGGATTATGTTCAGCCCGGCGCATGGCCCGATTGCGATATGCTTCCGTTCGGTCATCTTGCCGTGGGGAGCAACAGCCCGTGGAATAAGGACAGATTCACGAGATTCACCCGTGACGAGCAGATAACCGTTATGACCCTCTGGTCAATCTTCCGTTCGCCTTTGATGTTCGGCGGCGAAATGAGGGATAACGATGATTTTACCCTCTCTCTGCTGACTAACGCCGAGGTTATTGATATGCTCAGAAATTCAAGCGGAGCAAGGCAGTTCAGACGAAGCGAGACAGACGGCAAGGGCGAAATCGTCTGGGTGTCAAAGGGCGAGGAGTGCAAGTTTGTTGCACTTTTCAATACCGATGACAAAGAGCGCGAAATCACCTTTGACGTTACCGATATCGCAATCAGCGGCTTTGATTACGGCATTTGGGATATGTGGAATCACGAAGAATTAACCGAAACAAAAGACAGCTTCACCGCCAAGGTCAACAGCCACGGCGCAAGGCTTTTCAGAATAAAACAGATTTGAAAAGGATGATATAAAATGGAAAGAGTACCCAATTTAAGACTTGCAACCGAAAAGCCCGACCACATCATGGTCAGCATCTCGGGCGACGCAAAAACTTCAATGACCGTAACATGGCGTTCAAGCCTTGAGGTTAAGTCCGGCTATATTGAATACTACGAAAAGGGCGGAGAAAAGAAAAAAGCCCCCGCAACGGTCAAACCGTTCAGGAGCGATGTCAACACGAGCAATATTTTCTGGGCTAAGGCGGAAAATCTGAAGCCCGGAACGAGATATTATTACACCTGCGGAAGCAATGAGAACCGCAGTGAGGAATATTATTTTGACACCGAGGAGGAGAACCTCACAAAGTTCAAATTTATCGCCATTTCCGACCATCAGAAAGAGGACGACCACTTCAACCCCGATTATTCGGCTCTCAATAAATTCCTGAAAGATGTTCTTAAAAAGCATCCCGATGTCAAATTTATACTGACGGCGGGCGACAACACGAACTGCGGTCAGCATGAAATTCAATGGAACGCAATGTTTGAGGGCATGCAGGGCATAATGGAGCATCTTCCCTATATGATGTGCTGCGGAAACCACGATAACAGGGGATTCAGGCAGTATTTCCCGACCGAGGTTGAGCGTTATTATGCCGAACCTGCCGAGTTTTTCAACACTCAGCTTGAATATTCCTATCCCAAGAACGGCCCCGAGGGCTGGCAGACCGAAAACTACTCTTTTGATTACGGCAACGCCCATTTTGTCGTTTTCGGCGTCAACGAGCCTGAGCTTTGCAACGAATGGGCGGTAAGAGATATTGATTCAAGCGATAAAACATGGAAGCTCGGAGCTTATCATTTTCCGATTTATTACAGCGGCCCGAACCTTTCAAACGACGACGCTTACCCCATGATGCGTGAGTGCATGGAAAAGCTTGATGTTCTTTTCTCGGGTCATGAGCATAATTTTTCAAGAACTTTCCCGATGAAAAACGAAGAAATGTTTGACCGCCCGTCGCAGGGAACAATCCATTATGAACTCGGCAACGGTCATATGAATCCTCCGGGAACCAAGACAACCAACAAGCTGTGGCATTGCTCGTTTTATCCCCAGGAAGAGAAAAACTGCATGTATGCCCTCATCGAGATAGACGGCGACAAAATGACCCTTATCAGCGAGCTTGACGATGGCAGAGTTGTTGACGAATGTCTGATTGACAAAGAAAAAGACGAAATCAGACCCTACAGAGTTGCCCCGATTTTCGGGCCGGGCAGAACAAGAATGCTTTATAAAGGCGTTGACCTCGGACTTTGCGCCATGCCGACTCCCGCCGTTGAAAAGGACGGAGTCTGGTATATGCCGTTTGCAACTCTTGTTGCTCACATCGGTGGCGAGGTTAAGCGTGAGCCGGGCAAGGTCACCGTTGAGGTTTACGGCAAAAAGGCTGTTTTCACCGAGGACAGCGACACGGCTCAGACGAATAACGGAGAGATGAAGCTTGAGGGGAAAGTGTTCAGAGGCGAAGCCGATCAGCTTTATATCCCCGTTGACGGCGCATGCAAGGCGTTCGGCATGAAATGGAATTATGCAAAACGCAATAACTTTATTTCAATCGAAAATTCAAATGAGAGCTGCCCGATTCCGAATCAGCCTTGAATCATAAAGAAGTAACGGATTTTACGCTCAGAACAGAGCCGCTGACCGTGAAACAGATATCAAAGCCCGCAAATTCAAGCCCGTATATTCTGTCGGGAGAATCCTGATATCCGGGTCGGGGGTCCTGAGCAAGAACCGCTTTGATTGCATTATGCTTTTCGGCGGGGATAAGGCTCAGCAGGCTTTCGGGGAACTCAACGGCAAGGCTTCCGCCCTTTTCCTGCAAAGCAAAGCCGTTGCTTGCTTCGGGATGTGAATCAACATAAGGAAGATACGGCTTAATGTCGAAAATCGGAGTGCCGTCAAGCAGGTCTGCACCCGAAACACGCAGATAACAGCCGTATTTTTCGCTTTTCTCAATTCCGAGCAGTTTTACGCAGGAAAGACCGACGGGATTCGGTCTGAAAGGGGAGCGGGTTGCGAAAACGCCCATGCGTTTGTTGCCTCCGAGCCTCGGCGGGCGAACGGTCGGCGACCAATCCTTGCCCATGCTCTCCGAAAATTCCCAGAGCAGCCAGATATGCGAAAATTCTTCAAGCCCACGGAGCGATTCGGGGCTTCTGAACTCAGGCTCAAAGATAACGGCGGCTTCAAGCTCGTCAACAAGTCCGCTTTGGCGGGGAATGCCGAACTTTGAAGAAAAATCGCTGTGTATTTTTGCTATTATTCTGAAAGAAACATTATCCATATAATCACCTTTCGGCTTTGGCTTACATATTATATGTCTGATATTAACATATCGGAAGCAAAACCGCAAGGCTCGTTAATCATTTTTCGGGAGGTAACCGATTATCAAAAGCAGATATTCAATCGATATGACCGAGGAGCCGTATCTCAAAAAAATACTGATGTTTGCCGTTCCTTTGATTTTTACGGGTCTGCTTCAGATGATTTACAACACGGCGGATGTTATCGTTGTCGGCAGATTTGCGGGCGGAACATCTCTTGCCGCCGTCGGAGCAACGGGCTCTCTTGTCAACCTCGTGCTGAATCTTTTTCTCGGCATGTCAATGGGTGCGGGGGTTATGACGGCTAAATATATCGGGGCGAGAAACGAAAAAAGCGTTTTTCGGTGCGTTCATTCCGCAATGACTTTAAGCATTATCAGCGGAATAATCGTTGCGATTTTCGGCTTCTTTATGTCGGAAAACCTTTTGATTCTCATGGATTCGCCGAGCGATGTGCTTCCGCTTTCAACGCTCTATCTGAAAATATATTTTCTCGGCGCACCGGGGCTTCTGATTTTCAATTTCGGCGCAAGCATAGTCAGAGCGACGGGCGACACTCAGAGACCGCTTTATATTCTCACCTTTACAGGGCTTATCAATGTTGTGCTGAATCTCGTTTTCGTCATATTCTTTCATATGGATGTTGCGGGAGTTGCGGCGGCAACGATAATTGCTCAGTATGTTTCCGCAATACTGATTGTGCTGAGACTGCTGAGAATGGATAACGCCTGCAGACTTCATATTTCAAAACTCAGGTTCCACAAAACAGAGCTATCAAAAATTCTGATTGTCGGCATCCCGGCGGGAATCCAGAATTCTCTGTTTTCAATTTCAAATGTAATTATTCAGACAACGGTCAATTCTTTCGGCTCAACCGCCATGGCGGGTATTGCCGCAGGCTCAAATTTCGATTCGATAATTTACACCTGCACCAATGCGATTTCGCAGACCACCATGACCTTTTCTTCGCAGAACATGGGCGCAAAGAGATATGAAAATCTCGGCAAAATCTATTCACGCTGTTTGCTCCTGACCGTGATGATAGGCGGCTCTATGGGCGCATTGGGCTACTTTTTCAGAGCGCCGATTGTCGGCATATTCTCAAAAGACCCTGCGGTTATAGAAATCGGAGCGCAGAGGCTTGCGCTGATAATGCCGTTCTATTTCTTCTGCTCGCTGATGGATGTCGGCGGCAATCAGCTCAGAGGCATGGGCAGGTCGTTTGAGCCGATGATTATATCTCTGCTCGGCGGCTGCGGACTCCGACTTTTGTGGATTTACACGGTATTTCCGCTCAATCCCACGCTCATCAATCTTTATTGGGCTTATCCGATTTC
>JBJEQC010000156.1:0-3279 GCA_051881555.1 Acutalibacteraceae bacterium | reverse complement strand
CCCGCTTGCTTCCTCACTTCTGAAAACCGCTGTTTACGGCGCATTTGAAATTCTCAACGGAACCGCAACAGCAGAGAATCTTGCGGAAAGAGTTGCGGAAATCGCCGCATACTCGGCTGCAAACAATGAATTTGCAATCAGCGTTTATGACGACACTCATGCAAGTTCATTCAAGGCATACTGCCCCGGATTTGAAATAATCAAATAAGCCCTTATAATTAAACATTATATAAGAAAAAGGCTTGTATCGGAAGGAATCCAACCGATACAAGCCTTTTTATTTTGTTTTTTGATTAAATATTGACATAACAGTACAGTATATGCTATTCTTTTACCGTGGCTTTACCTAAGCGGTAGGCGGTTACAATCTTGCCCTCAGTAATGGGGGTGTTGCATATGGAATATCTTGCAATGCTTGCTATTATTATAATACTTGCTACCGGATACATTATCGCAATAAAAAAGAAATAACCGCCCCGTCCTGAGAAAACGAGCGGTTATTTCTTTATAATCATTCTTTTCGAGGGCGTAACCGTCTATACGGTATAGCCACACCCTTATTATACGTACAAACAGCGAATTTGTCAACCCAAGGATAAATATTTTTCCAAAATGCGGTTAAGCAGCTTTTATCGGTTGTTTAGTCGCTTTTTTATTTACCTGCTCTGAGGTCAACTCGTCTGATTTTGCCGCTGATAGTCTTGGGCAGCTCGTCTCTGAACTCAACGATTCTCGGGTATTTATAAGGAGCGGTGTGCTTCTTAACATACTGCTGAATCTCTTTCTTGAGCTCGTCAGACTTTTCCGTTCCCTTTGTGAGAACGATATCCGCTTTTACAACCTGGCCTCTGATTTCATCGGGAGCGGCTGAAACGGCACATTCAAGAACATAGGGAAGCTCCATGATAACGCTTTCAATCTCGAAGGGTCCGATGCGGTAGCCCGAGGACTTGATAAGGTCGTCAACTCTGCCGACATACCAGAAGAAGCCGTCCTCGTCACGCCATGCGGTGTCGCCCGTGTGATAAATATCGTCGTGCCATGCTTCCTTTGTCTTTTCGGGGTCACGGTAATATTCCATGAACAGGCCGCAGGGTGAACCCTTATCGGTTCTGACAACTATCTCGCCGACCTCGCCGTCCTTGGCTCTCTCGCCCTCTGAGGTGATAAGGTCAATGTCAAACAGCGGGCTGGGCTTGCCCATTGAGCCGACCTTGATTGACGAACCGACAAAGTTGCCGATTGCAAGGGTGGTTTCGGTCTGACCGAAGCCCTCCATAAGTCGGATACCCGTTGCCTTGAGGAACTGCTGGAACACCTCGGGGTTCAGAGCTTCGCCCGCAGTGGTCGCATATTTTATTGATTTAAGGTCATATTTTGCCAAGTCTTCTTTGATGAAGAAGCGGTACATTGTCGGGGGTGCGCAGAAGGTTGTGATTTTGTATTTTCCGATAAGCTTTAAGATATCATCGGGGACGAATTTATCGAAGTCATAGGTAAACACGCCCGCTTCGCACAGCCACTGACCGTAAAGCTTGCCCCAGAGAGCCTTGCCCCAGCCCGTGTCCGAAATGGTGAAATGCAGACCGTTGGGGTCAACATTGTGCCAATATTTCGCAGTTATGAAATGGCCGAGAGGATATCTGTGAGTGTGCATTGCAATCTTGGGATAGCCCGTCGTGCCCGAGGTGAAGAACATAAGCATCGGGTCATAGCCGAAAGCTCCGTCCTCGGGAGAAGGTCTGTCATAAACATCGCTGAACTCGCAATATTCCTTATCGAAATTATGCCAGCCCTCACGCTCGCCGTGAGCAATAATCTTAGTTTTAAGAATCGGGCATTTCTCCGCCGCAATCTCAACCTGATGGGCAACGTCTCCGTCAGCGGTGCAGACAATTGCGCTTATCTGACCTGCGTTGAATCTGTATTCAAAATCGTGGTCAACAAGCTGATTTGTTGCGGGAATAACGATTGCGCCAATCTTATGGAGCGCAAGAATTGAGAACCAGAACTGATAATGACGCTTGAGAACAAGCATTACCCTGTCGCCTTTTTTGATGCCGAGAGAGCGGAAATAATTGGCTGCCATTGAAGAATGACGGCTCATGTCGCTGAAAGTGAAGCGTCTTTCCGTTCCGTCGTTTGAAATGTGAAGCATCGCAACCTTATCGGGCGACTTCTTTGCAAGCTCGTCAACAACATCAAAGGCAAAATTGAATTTATCGTCGTTCTTGAACTTTATTCCGTTGAGAACGCCGTTTTCATCAAGCGTTGTTTCGATGAATTTTTCATAAACGGGATTATGGAGATTTGCAAGGTCAACATTTGTGACGCTCGGTGTTTTTATTTCTTCAACATATTCGCTCATCTGCTCCGAACCGTCGGGAGAAATAACGATTGCATAAAACTCGCACTCCTTGCCGCCGACCGCAATTTCGTTATGCGGAACGGAAGAATCAAAATAAATGCAGTCACCCTCGTTGAGAGTTTCGGTTCGCTCGCCGATTATCATTTTCAGCGTGCCTCTTGTGACGATATTGATTTCCTGACCGTCATGGCAAACGCAATGATAAGGCGGGTTGAGAGCCTCCTCCGAATAGGGAATAACAACTCTGAAAGGCTCGGCAATCTTATTCTTGAAGAACGGAGCAAGGCGGTTATAAACAAAGCCCTCACGCCTTGCAATCGGCATTCCCTCGCCCTTTCTCGTGAGCGTATACTCGGTAAGGCTCGGGCTGCTGCCCTCCATAATATCGGTAATCTCAACGCCGCATACCTGAGCCAGCTTATAAATGAAAGTAAAGCTGAAATCCTTGCTTCCCGATTCATAATAGCAATATTCTTCTTCACTCATGCCGATTTTTGCTGCCATTTCGGCCTGCGTCAAGCCCATATCGAGACGAAGGGCAATAATTCGGCGGGCAACCTCCAAAATTTTGTTTTCAACGGAATTCTGACCAAAAGTTATCATTTTTTCTGCTCCTTTCTTCGCTTTGAGAGCTTCTGTAATAAAAAAACGCCCCAAAGCAAGATTCTTGCTTTGAGACGAGTAAATTTTAACCCGCGGTACCACTCAAATTGCGCTTAATGCGCCGCTCAACGGGCTCCAACAAGCCCTACGCCTTAACGCAGCGTTTACGGAAGCTGTCTACTTGCCGTGAGGCTTTCGGAGCTTCTGCTCGGAAGGGATAGCCTTGAAACTGCTCTGCCGACGGCTCGCACCGAACGCCGCCTCTCTGAAGACTTTACAGCTCTGCTTTCTTCGTCATCGCTTTTCTG
>JBJEQC010000155.1:0-14452 GCA_051881555.1 Acutalibacteraceae bacterium | reverse complement strand
CAGGGTCGCCCCTACCATTTACCTCAGATTCACCCTGCCTGCCTTGCTCTTTTGGCAGGTGTTTTTTTGACGGCGATATCGGGTCTAGGCGGTTCAAAGGGTGCGCCTGCGGCACGGATATATGCCAGAAGCCCCCATGAACACAGCATACTCGAACCGCCCCTGCTGACAAAGGGCAGAGTTACGCCCGTGAGCGGCAGGAGATCGGTTATGCCGAAAACATTCAGCGATAGCTGAAAAAGCATCATGCCCGCCGCCGCAACCGCCGCAATGGCGTAAAAGGTCGATGCCGCAGACTTTGCCGATTTTATTGCAAAAAACGCTATTCCCGCAAAGCTAAGAAGCACGGCTATGCCGATAATCAGACCCATTTCCTCGCAAATCAAGCCGAAAACAAGGTCGGTCGATGCCGCATAGACATCTCTTAGATGACCCTCGCCGATGCCAAGGCCGAAAAGTCCTCCGCTCGCCGAATAAATCAGCACTCTCGTCTGCTGATAGCCCGTTGTGTCCATATAATCCCAGACATGGCGGTAAGCGGCGAAACGGTTTGCAACATAGGGCTTGAAATAAATAATCAGCATCGCTCCCATGAGAGCGGCGGCGCAGATAAGAAGAATCGTTCTGACATTGCCCGAGCGCATGAAAGCGATAAGGGCAAAGGTGAAGAAGAAAATCAGCGCCGTGCCGAAGTCTTTCATCAGGAAAAGTGCGCCGACGCAGGCAAGCGAAAAAACTATATATTTTGTGAGGCTCGTTATCGACAGCAGTTTTTCGAGCGAAACCGCTCCGACAAGCACAAATGCAATTTTGACAAGCTCCGAGGGCTGAATTGAGAAAAAGCCGAGGTCAATCCAGTTGAGAGTGCCGTTGGTCGTTTTCGCAAGCAGAAGGTTTGCCGCAAGCACGGCAACCGAGCCGATGGCGGCAGGATATCTGAGCATACATGCGAAGTTGACATCTTTTATCAGAATAAGCATTATCAGATAAACCGCAAGCCCCAGCCCGATGGCGATAAGTTGTTTGATCGCATAGGCTTCGCTGATGCTTGCGCAGACGGTCAGCCCGATGCCCGAGAGGAAAAAAGCTATGACTTCAAGCTCAAAATAGTCGTTATCCGTAACAATATTGCCGATAAGAAGATAAATCCATTCGGCGGCAATGTAGCCGAAGAAAATATAAATCATGTTGAGGCTCGGCTCCTCCTGACGGAAAATCACGCAGGCGGCGCAGAGAAGCTGAAACGCAGTCATAAGAAAAAGAACCGTTATCTGCTTAAAATGCGGCTGTTTTTTTGAATCTGTCTTTGCCAACGGCTTCACCTCTTTTCACAAGTCTTTTCGCTTCATTTTATCACATAAGTGCAAAAAATTCAAACGGTATTTGCCCGAAACGGTCTCATTTTACAAGCTGTTTACAAATTAAATCATGTTTATTAATCTCCCGATGTTAAATTGTCTGTAAATGCCCCTTTGAGAATCGCTGCATATACTGTTTTTGAGAGATAAAATTATCTTTTTATCCGTATTTCGGTATAAAACAAAAAAAATATTGCAAGTGGGGAGAAAATAGTGTATAATGTTTTAAATATGATTATTATAATGGGTGTAGTGCCGACAAGGGAGAAGAACAGCAATGGAAATCTATTTTGATAACAGCGCAACCACGGCTCCGTGCCGTGAGGCGGTCAATGCCGTCTCAAAAGCGCTGACTCAGTGCTGGGGCAACCCCTCCTCCCTCCACTTTGTCGGCAATCAGGCAAAGGAAATGCTTGACCGTTCGAGAGAGGACATTGCCAAATGTCTCTCATGCAGTCCCGAGGAGATTTTCTTCACCTCAGGCGGAACCGAGAGCAACAACCTTGCCGTTATCGGAGCGGCATACAAAATGCGCCGCATGGGCAAGCGGATTGTTTCAACCTGCGTTGAGCATTCGAGCGTTGACGAAACGCTTGACAAGCTTGAAGCCGAGGGCTTTGAGGTTATAAAGCTCAAGGTTGATTCATTCGGCAGGATAAGCGAAAAAGACCTTTTCGCCGCAGTTAATTCAAACACGATTCTGATAACCATGATGCTTGTCAACAACGAGGTCGGAACAATAATGCCGATTGATGCGGCAAAAAGAGCGGCTCTCATGGCCCGCTCGCCCGCCCTGATTCACTGCGATGCGGTTCAGGCGTTCGGCAAAATGCCGATAAAGCCCGCCGCAATGGGCGTTGACCTTATGACGATAAGCTCCCATAAGATTCACGGTCCGAAAGGCGCAGGCGCTCTTTATATCCGCAAGGGAATAAAAATAACTCCGAGAGCCATCGGCGGAGAGCAGGAGAAAAAAATCCGCCCCGGAACGGAAGCAATGCCCGCAATTGCAGGCTTTGCCGCTGCCGTCAGGGCGCTGCCGAATATCCGGAACGAGCTTGAACAGATGAAGATTCTCAGAGACTATATGGTTTCAAAGCTCTGCGAAATTCCCGATGTTGTTATCAATTCACCGCCCGACGCCCTGCCCTATGTGACTAACATTTCGGTTCTGGGCATAAAATCCGAGCCAATGCTCAACTTCCTTTCCGAAAGAGGCATCTGCGTTTCGAGCGGCTCTGCCTGCTCAAAGGGCAAGGCAAGCCATGTTCTCGCCCGGATGGGGCTTGACCGTAAAAGGCTTGACAGCCCGCTGAGAATCAGCTTTTCAAGATTTACGACCGTTCAGCAGATTGACGCTCTTATTGCAGGAATCAAAGAGGGCAAAAAGGTTATCAGAGCGGTTAAATAAAATTTCGTTATTATAAATATACGGAGAATGTCAATGAAAGAGATTATTCTTATCAAAAACGGAGAACTCGCTCTCAAAGGTCTCAACAGAAGAACCTTTGAGGATATGCTGATAAAAAACATGCGCCGCAGGCTTGAACCCGTCGGCAAATTCAAATTCACCGTTGCTCAGTCAACGATTGTTGCCGAGCCGGAGGATGAGCAGACCGACCTTGACGAAGCAGTTGAAAGAATCGGAAAGGTTTTCGGAATTGCGGGCTTTTCAAGAGCGGCGGCTGTTGAAAAGGATACGGATGTTATTCTGAGAAGCGCCGAAGAATACCTGGCTCCCCAGCTTCTCACCGCTCGCAGCTTTAAGGTTGAAGCGAAGCGTTCGGATAAAAAATTCCCTCTCAATTCTCCTCAGATATGCGCCAAAGCGGGCGAATATCTGCTCGGAAAATTCCCTCATCTCACCGTTGATGTTCACACTCCCGATTTAGTTGTCAACATCGAGGTCAGAGACGCCTATGCCTATATTCACGGCAAGCAGATAAAGGGCGCAGGCGGAATGCCGACAGGCAGCGCAGGCAGAGCCGCTCTGCTGATTTCGGGCGGAATCGACAGCCCCGTTGCAGGCTATATGATGGCAAAAAGAGGCCTTGAGCTGATTGCGGTTCATTTCGCCTCCCCGCCGTACACGAGCGAAAGAGCCGAGCAAAAGGTTCACTCGCTTCTCAAACAGGTCAGCAAGTATTCGGGCAGAATCGGGCTTTGGGTTGTTCCGTTCACCGAGACCCAGGAGCTGATAAAGGATAACTGCCCCGAAGAAATATTCACGGTTATCATGCGCCGCATGATGATGAGAACCGCTCAGATAATCGCAAAGCGTGAAAATGCGGGTGCGCTGATAACGGGCGAAAGCGTCGGTCAGGTTGCAAGCCAGACGATGCCCGCAATCGCCTGCACCGACGCAGTCTGCGAAATGCCCGTTTTCCGTCCCCTTATCGGAATGGACAAGGACGAGGTTATTGCGATTTCAAGAAAAATAGATACATTTGATATATCAATTCTCCCCTATGAGGACTGCTGCACGGTGTTCACGCCCAAGCATCCGAGAACCCGCCCGACGCTTGAATATGTTGAGGAATGCGAAAAGGCGCTTGAAACGGACAGGCTCTCAAGGGAATGTGCAGAGAATGCAAGATTTGTTGCAATAAACGCATCATAGTTTTTTTAACAGCAATGGAATATGTCTGAAATACAATATCTCATGCACATTCGGGCATTTTTCTCTTTGACATACGGAAGTATGCCTTCAGAGAAGAAATCCCCGACTGCACATAATCTATTGCATTTCAGATGCGGAGCAGTTTTGAGGGAGAAGATTTTCGTTCCGTCAAGGCGAAAATCTGCAGGAATACTTTGTGTATTTCAAAGATTTTTAACGCAGACGGGGCGGAAATAAGCCTCTCAAAACCATATTTATTGCTGTTAAAAAAACTATACTGAAAAAAGGAAGTGCCTTTATGGCAGTTTGCGAGATACTTTCCGTCGGAACGGAAATTCTTTTAGGCGATATTCTTAACACAAATTCAAGATTTCTTTCGGTTGAGCTTGCGAAGCTCGGAATTTCCGTGCTCAGGCATACAACCGTCGGCGACAATGCTGAAAGGCTTTCCGCCGCTCTGCGAACCGCCCTTGACCGCAGCGATATCGTTATCGCAACCGGCGGCCTCGGCCCGACGCAGGACGATATAACAAGAGATGTCTGCTGTTCGGTTATGGGCTTTGAGCTTGAATACAGCCCCGAAATCGGCGAGGGCATCAAAAAATACTTTGCCTCAAAATCAATTGAAATGCCTGAGAGCAATCTCCGTCAGGCTTATGTTCCCGTTGGCGGAACGGTTTTTGAAAATCATCACGGCACCGCTCCCGGATTGGGACTTAAAAGGGACGGGAAATGCGTTGTCATTCTCCCCGGCCCTCCCTACGAAATGGCTCCGATGTATAAAGAAAGCGTTGTTCCCTTCCTTGCCGAATACTCCGAGGGCGCAATTGTCTCCCACACGGTCAGAACCATGGGCATAGGCGAGAGCGCAATGGCGGAGAAGGTTGCAGACCTCATTGAAGGCTCAAATCCGACCGTTGCTCCCTATGCCAAAAAGGGCGAGGCTCTGCTCAGAGTTACCGCAAAGGCGGAAACAGAGAGCAAGGCGGAGGAGCTTTGCAAGCCCGTTATTGATGAAATTATTTCAAGGCTCGGCGGCGTTGTTTACGGCATTGACAGCGAAAACATTGAACAGCGTGTTGTTGAGCTTCTTAAAGAGAATAAAATGACCATTGCCACCGCAGAAAGCTGCACGGCGGGATATATTCCGAAAAGACTGACCGATATTCCCGGAGCAAGCGAGGTTTTCGGCTGCGGAATTATCAGCTATTCAAACGAGATTAAGCAGCAGCTTCTCGGAGTTAAAAAAGAAACTCTTGAACGCTTCGGCGCGGTCAGCGAGCAGACCGCAAGAGAAATGGCGGCGGGTGTACGCCGTGTTTCGGGAGCGGATATCGGCATTTCCGTAACGGGAATCGCAGGCCCCGGCAGCGACGGAACGGACAAGCCCGTCGGGCTTTGCTACATTGCGCTTGACGCAGAGGATATGCAGACCTGCGAAAAGGTTGAAACAGGCAAAAACGACAGGGAATATAACCGCTATGTCAACGCCTCACGGGCGCTGAATCTTGCGAGAGTATATATTGACCGGAAAGGAAAGCAGAAATGAAATCAAATAAAATATCAATGATACTTTGTCCGATTTTTGCGGCGCTTTCCGTGCTGTTCATCGTTTTATCGGTTATGAACTTCACAAAAGACAGCCCCGAAAATCCCATAAAAGCTCAGGCGGCTGAGTATCTGCTGAGTGACGAGGCTCAGACCGACGCCCCTGCGGCGGCTCTTGAAAAGGTGATTTCAAACAACATGAAGGCTCAGGAAAGCTATCCCGAGGGAATCCTTGAGGAGCTTAAACAGCCCTATTCAATCAACAACGACCTTGTCGGCTGGCTTTCAATCCCCGGCACGGAGCTGGACACCGCCGTTTTGCAGAGCGACGACAACTCCCATTACCTTGTCAAGGATTTTTACGGACGGACAACGACCGAGACAAGCTCAACGAATTACGGTAACATTTTCCTTGATTACCGCTGTCAGACCGACGAGCTTTCAAAGAATATGGTCATTCACGGCCACACAACGGGCAGAGCTTCGGGCATTCCCAAGCAGTCATTCCGCTCTCTGTATGATTACAGAGACAAGCAGACCTTCATTGACAGCCCGATTATCAAATACAGCACTCTTTATAAAGAATATACCTTTAAAATATGCGCTGTTTTTCTTTCAACAACTCAGAAATCCGATGATAACGGATATTTCTTCAATTACATTTATCCCGACATGGGCGAAAACAACATGGTGGGCTACATCGACCAGGTCAAGCAGAGAATGCTTTATGAAACCGGCGTTTCGCTTGAACCGACCGATAAGATAATCACCCTTTCCACCTGCATTTACGATTACGGCAAGAGCGTTGATACGAGGCTTGCCATAGTCGGCAGACTTTTGCACGAGGGCGAGAGCGAAAGCATCGACGCTTCTCTTGTTAAGGATAATCCCGATTACCGCAGACCGCAGGTCTGGTATAACAGCCACGGCAAAACAAATCCATACATTAACGCCGAAAAATGGCAGCCCGCTGCCGACTGATTTTAAGCGGAGGATAGAAAAATGCCTGATAATCAAAATAACAACAAAAAACCGTCGTCAATACCCGAAAAGCTTCAATCAATTGCAGACGACGAAGCATTGAAAGAAATAGATTTCGGAGATTTTCTTGAAGAGAATTCAAAAACTCCCGAGCTTTTCAAGGGTTTTCACGATGATATTGAGAAAACCGAAAAAAATCTTGCCGATGAGCTTCAGAGCCTCTATGACGATATCATGGAGAGCGGCCCGAAAACCATTGTTCCCAAGCCGATTTCCGTTCTCTCGGCAGATGAAGCCGAGCCGAAAAAGGTTGCTCTCTCCGACCCGCAGGTTCCGGAAAACAGCGAAAACGGCTCTCTCGATGACCTGTGGATGAATCCCGAGGACTACTTTGACGACGATATTCCCGTTGTATCTCTTGATGAGGACGGAGAAAGTGAACCCGAATTCTCGGAAAACAGCGGAGAAATCCCCGACGAAGCGTTCTTTGCCCCCGAATCGGCAACTAAGCCCGCTGAGGAGACGGACGCCGAAAAAGACAGCATTTTCAGCATGATTAATTCTCTCAAAGAGGAGACCGGCAGCGAAACGGGCTTCAGCGATATTCTTTCCGAGATAGAGTCGAACAAAGGAATCGCCCCCGTTGCCGAGGAGCTTTCCTCCGCCGCAGAGCTTGTTGAAAGCTCACGGGGCGCCGCCGACGCTTTGGCAGATGCCGAAAATGACGACGATGAAATCAGCTTCGGCGACGATTTCAACTGGGATGATTTTGAGATTGAAGATGAAGCTCCCGAACCCGAAGCGCCCGAAATCCCTGAAGTTCCAGAAACTGCCGATATTCCCGAGGCTAACGAAGCAGAGCAAACCGCTGAACCTCAGAGCGAAGAAAACGCTTTCGTTCCTCAGACCGATGAGGAATTTGAAAGAGAGCTTGCCGCCCTGCTCGGCGACGAGCCTCCCGTTCCCGCTCCCGAGCCCGAACCGATGACGGAGCAAAAGCCGGGCGGATTCGTTATCAACATTTCGGGCGACGATAACGACTATGAGGCCGCTGCCGCCGCTCAGAATGAGCAGGAGTTTTCCGCCACCCCCGTGCCCGAGAGACTTTATGAATCGGAGCCGATGAGCTCGGGCGTGATTGATGAGGACAGCATTGAGCTTGAAGAAGATGATAAAGAAAGCCGCAAAAAATCCAAAAAAGGCAAAAAATCCGAAAAGGGCGGCGATGAATCGGGCGAAAAGAAGCCCGTAGGAGCAGGCGAGATTGTCAGAAGAATCGTTCTCAGCTTATCCATTATTACAATAATCGCAAGCTGCGGAATACTTATCAATACCTATTTCATTGAGCCTTACAGGTTCAAATCAAGCTCCGAAAATATCGTCAGCCAGATGAACGCCAACATCAGCGAGCACGATAATGCCGCCGTTGTTGACAATTCAATTCAGAATGAGAATCCCGATGTTGATTTCCCCGACGGAATGCTTGCTAAATATGCTCAGCTCTATGCGGCAAACAGCGACCTTGCGGGCTGGATTTCGATTCCCGGGCTTGACATCAATCTGCCCATTGCTCAGGGCAACGACAACTCCTATTATCTTAAAAAGGATATTTATAAGAAATACACAAGCTACGGTGTGCCTTTCTTCGATTACAGAATGACGGACCTTCGCAACCTTCACCGCAACACCGTCGTTTACGGCCACAACATGCGCCATGACGACTACATTTTCGGTATGCTTGAAAACTACCGTGAGATTGACGGCTTTGCTCAGGCTCCCGTTATCGAATGCAACACAATCTACGGCGACCACACCTGGTTTGTATATGCCGTTTTCATAACAAACTCCGACCCCGCAGACGACAACGGCTATCTGTTCCCCTATAATTTCATTGATACGAGCGATGCAAAATTCGCTGAATATATCAAGGAAATTGACAGCAGAAAGCTCTACACAACAGGCGTTGACATCAACGAAAAGGATAAGATTCTGACCCTCTCAACCTGCTGCTACGACTTTGACGACGCAAGACTTGTTGTTGTCGCAAGAGAAAAAAGAGACGGTGAGAGCGTCAGCGTTGACCCCTCAAAGGCTTATTACAATCAGAATCCCAGATATCCCCAGGCATGGTACGATGCAAACAAAAAGAGCAATCCCTATGCCGAAAGTGCACGCTGGTAAAAAATTACGAAGCTGAAAATTTTTAAGGAACGGTGATATTATGAATCGAAAGGTGAGAATCTGCACTCTCTGCGCAGAAAAAGCGCAGGGTGCGGCAAGCTGTCTCGAAAAACAGCTGAACGGCTATAATGCGGAGGTTATTTCCGCCAATTTCAGCGACCCTGCATCCTTTGTTCAGGGCATCGCAGAGCTTTCCGTTCAGGCTGATATTATCCTTGCCGCCGCTCCCGTTTCAATGTTCCTTAATGCCAAGCTTCGTTTACTTAAATTAATTTCCCAAAAAATCGTCAGAAGCAGTTCAATTGTTGCCGCAATGGGAGAAAATGCTCCCGAAAATCCCAAAGAACTCGATTTGCAATCCGCCGTTCCCGAAAAATCAAAGGCTTTTGTTTCGCACGACGGCTTGTATTCGGGATTTGCAAAGGAATACGGCAAAGGTCTGATAATTTATCTTCCTCTTGATGAGGACAGGCTTAATTCTGCGTTTTCGGGCAGCTTCGGAGCATTTTTTGAACGGTTTGTTCCTAAAATGAATAATTCTCCCGCTCCCGAACCTGTTTCAAAGCCTGCTGAGGCTCCGACTTCCGACGCTCCGAAGGCTCCAAAGCGATCTGCGCTGAAATCTCACATTGAGAGTGCAATGGCAAGCGGCAAAACGGTTGCCGTTTCACCCTGCGGCTTCTCGAAAGCACTTCTTTCAGCCCTTTCAAGCGTTCCCGGCGCCGAAAACACCTTTATCCCCGATTCGGCGATGCGTGACCGCCTTGAAAATGAGAGCGTTGAGGATTATACGGCTCAATGTGCAAAGCTTTCAAAGGAAAATTCAGATGCCGACCTCGGAATCGGAATTTCAGGCATCTGCAACGCAGGAGAGGACGGAGAGTTCGTCATCGTCAGCGTTGCCGACTCCGACCGCGCAAAGGCGGCAAGAGTCTTCTCCGAACCCGGCGAGGATAAGCGTCGTCTCGTTGCGGCGGCAGTCATGCAGCTTTGCAAAATGATTGACGAGCTGACCGCAGAGGGAAGTCCGTTTGACGCTCCCTCTCCGACAAATACCACCAAAAAATCCGCAAAAAATTCAAAAATACCTCTCATTATTGCGGGCGTGTGTGTTGCCGCCGCAATAATCGTCTGCATTGTTCTTGCCGTTATTTTCGGGCGTGGAACAAACCAAGCGGACACGACCTATGCCGTCGGCAACGAAGCCGTGCAGATGGAGACGGGCGTTTATGATTACAACGATGACGGGCTTTATAGAGGCGGCGCATCAATTGACGAATTTGACATTGACGCCTATGCCGTTACTCCCGTGACGGAAACAACCGCTCCGACCGCCCTTACAACCCTGTTCCAATTAGTCAAGCCCACGACCACCGCCCCGACAACTAAGGCGGCAACGACTGCAACAACGGTTTTAACCACCGTTAAAAATATTATCACTACCACAACTCAGGTCTTAACAACCAAGCCGACAACCACCGCCGCACCGACCACCACCGAAAAAACAACTGCCGCGCCCTCAACAACGGCAACTTCAAAGCCCGATTCGACAACCGCCGGTGCAAACGCTGAGGGAAAATTCATTTTCCATGTATACGGCTGGGGTCACGGAGTCGGAATGAGCCAGGACGGCGCAATTAAAATGGCAAAAGACGGCAGCAGCTACGATGAGATTCTGACCCATTATTTCACGGGCACAACGGTTAAAACCGACCCCGATACGCCGAAAACGATTAAATACGGCAATACCGATATTCCGATTGTTGAATATCTTTGCCGCACGGCAAAAATAGAGATCGGCGCAGGCTCGCCAACCGAGGCGTTGAAGGCTCAGATAGTTGCAATATATACTTACGCAAAATATTATGATTTCACCGTTAAAAAATCCATGCACGCCTATGACAGCAGCTATGAATATGCGGGAACCAATCTGCACAAAGCCTGCCTTGATGTTCTCGGCATGTCAGGTGATGAGGATACTCCCAAGGCAAAGTATGTTGACTACAACGGTTCGCCCGCTTTCACCTGCTATTTCTCCAATGCCGCAGGCAAAACCGCTTCTTCCGACAGCGTATGGGGCGGCGGAAATTCAAAATATCCCTATCTTATCGGCGGAGTATCAAGCCCCGAAGAGCCCGAAGCAACGACAGTTGAAATCACCGCTTCGGAGATGAAAGAGCTGATTGAAGAATACGCAAAGGATAACGATAAAGAGATAACCCTCGGCAGTAATCCCGCCGATTGGCTTGAAATCATCTCCCACGATTCGTCCTACAGCAAAAATATCGGTTATGTTACCGAAATAAGAGTCGGAAATGTCACAATGAGAGGCAACACCTTCAGAAGCTATGTTGTTGATTTCAAGCTCCGTTCGCATTGCTTCTCGTTTGAATATGTTCCCGCCGAGACCTCCAAAGCGGAGTCATAAAACCGCCGCAAGAGTCAGAAGCGGCAGAGCGTGTTCGAGAATACCGTCAAGATCGCTCAGCGGCAGCGGATTCTCTCCCCTGCCGATTTCAACGGTGAACGCAGGCTTATCGAAAAATTCAATAAACCAATCTTTGAATCCGCCGTGAGAGGCAAGGCCGCTATTTTCAACAAGGCTGTAGCCGCTTGCGGCGGCAAGTATTTTTGCGATTTCCTCGCTGCGGGGCGGTCTGCGCTGACCGTATTCCCAGAATATTTCTTCGCCCTGGCTGTGGAGCGCAAGGGCACAGCGGGGTCTTCGCATTTTGCAAAGCTTTACCAGCGTTGAGGTTTCGGGCTCGCTTTCGGGCATGAAGCCGCCGTATCTGCGGGGGGCGGGGCCGAGGATTCCGCTGTCGATTTCCATTTCCCTGAGCTTCTGCCAGCCTGCGTCAAAATTATGGTTAATATCAACTCCCCTTGCGTTGGCGCTCCATTTTTCGTCCGAATCGGAGCTGATTGCGCTGACGGTTTCGGAGAATCTTCCCGCCCCGTCAATTCCGTTAATCGCTATCTGCACTCCGTCGGGGTTGACGCACGGAACAATGATAATTTCCCTTTTTATACAGCAGGGGTCAATCCCCCAAATCAGAGTTTTTCTCGTTTTCGCTCTTAGCAGAACTTCGGCAAAGCGGAGCGCAAGCAGGCTCGTCAGCCACTCCTGACCGTGAAATCCTGCGGCAATAAGCAGAGGATTGTCGCTTTTGCCGATACTGACAGAAAATATTCCTCTTTGGCATAATGACTTGCCGATAACATGCAAACCGATAAAAGGATAAGCTTTTTTCAAAGAAAAAATCATTTTTCTTTGGTTTTCCGCTGTCATTATCTCAGGTTTTGTGATATAATCCATTTTATAACCCCCTCGGGTCTATTTATATTCTGAAAATCCTTTTAATAAAACAAAGTGGAGGCAACACATGGAGCTTTTTGAAAAAACAATTGAAAAAAACTATGTCTATGAGGGCAAAATCATAAATGTTCGCCGTGACAAGGCAGCTCTGCCGACGGGCAAGCCCTGCACAAGAGAGGTTGTTGAGCATAACGGCGGCGTTTGCGTTGCCGCTCTGACCGACAGCAACGAGCTGCTGTTCGTAAGGCAGTTCAGATATCCCTATATGGAGGTCATTCTCGAACTGCCCGCAGGCAAGCTTGAAAAGGGCGAAGACCCGTTTGAGGCCGGCAAGCGTGAGCTTGAAGAAGAAACGGGTAATGTTGCCGAAAAATACGCAGACCTCGGCAAATTCTATCCCACCCCCGGCTACTGCGGAGAAATCATTCACCTTTATGCGGCTTGGAATCTCACCGAAACCCATATGCACCTTGATGACGACGAATATCTGGAGGTTGAGCGCATTCCTCTGAGCAAGGCGGTCGATATGGTGCTTTCGGGCGAAATCGTTGACGGCAAGACGCAAGCTCTCGTAATGAGAGTTGCCGAAATGCAGCGCAGAGGCGAGCTCGGCGGTGAGAGCAAATGAAAAAAGTAATTCTTGCTTCGTCCTCACCCCGCCGCAGAGAGCTTCTTGAAACGGCAGGCGTCGAATTTGAAATCCTTGTCAAAGAGGTTGACGAAACCGTTCCGCAGGGAACGCCTCCCGCAAATGCCGCCGAAATGACGGCAAAGAAAAAGGCTCTCGCAACAGCCGAGAGCCGAAAAGACGATATTGTTATCGGAGCGGACACAATTGTAACCGTTGACGGAAAAATCCTCGGCAAGCCCCAAAGCCCCGAAAACGCCGCCGAAATGCTTCGGCTTCTCTCGGGCAGAGAGCATGAGGTTATAACGGGCGTTTGCATAGTCTGCGGCGGAAAAGCCGACTGCTTTTCGCATGCCAGCAGGGTTAAATTCTATGACCTGACCGATGAAGAAATCCTTGCCTATGTTGCAACGGGTGAGCCTGCCGACAAAGCGGGCGCTTACGGAATCCAGGGCAAGGGCTGTACCCTCGTTGAGAAAATTGAGGGCGACTATTTTAACATTGTCGGTCTGCCCGTTGCCGAAACAGTCCGCCGAATCCGAAAGCTTCAGGCGAAAAATTAACGCTTTTTAACGCCTTTACAGATATAATAAGGCTTTGAAAAAATATACATTCCTTTTTTGTCGGCGTTTTCAAGCTCTTTCAGAAAAGCTTTGTATTCTTCGGCGGATAATGCGCCCGTGTTTTCTTCGGCAAGCCAGCCGATGTGGTGGCTGAAATCAAAGCCGAAAGTTCCCTCACGGTATTCCGTTTCAATCACGCTGTGAACCGAAATACTGCTTTCAAAATAACCGCTTTGTTCAAAGACGCCGTATGTCCGCCTTCCCATCCAGCTGTCAAGGTCATCCATCCACCCCTGCTTTGTGACGGCATAGGCATGAACCGCCTTGGTTATCAGTTCCTTGTTTTCGCCGTTATAAACAATGCTGTCAAAATCGCAGTTAACGCAAATGACTGTTCCGCCGGGTTTCAGAATCCTGTTTATTTCTTTGACAAATGCATCCTTGTTGCCGATACATTCGAGCATATCCTTTGCCAGAACCAAATCAAATTCATTGTCGGGAAAATCGAGTTTCTCCGCACAGTTCATCATCTTTAAGGTGATGGGGTCAGAATACGGAATACTGTCAAAGCACCTGTCCGTTATATCCGCTCCGACCGCCCTTGCAATTTTACCCGGAAATTCTTCAACAAGTCCGTTGAGATAGGCGGCGTCCCTGCATCCCAAATCGGCAACGCAGGCTCCGTCAGGCAAGCTTATCAATTCATATATCGCTTCATTCAGCGAAGATTTTTGCATTTTCAAAATAATTCCTCCAATAAAAAATACTGTTAACAGCCATGCGCCGTCAACAGTACAACAAAAAGTCCGGTTTCTTTTCATCATTCGTTCAGGCACACGGCAAACAAGCCTGTACCCGAAAAAGATACAAGCTTTCATCGTCTGCGTCGAATGATGATTGAAAACATAAACCAAACCTCCTGAATTATTTTCGCTATAATAGCATTTCCGCCCCGGATTGTCAAGTATTTAATCCAAAAATCGGATTCATCGCAGATTTTTATTGACTTTATCGCTCAAATATCATAAAATATATCGGTAAGGCAGAAATCATCGGCGAATCGCCGAAATAACTGCGTACCATCGGTCTGAAAACACTTGATAACATCACAATTCTCTCGTAGGGAACGCTGTCCTCGCACAGCGACTGAGGGAGTTAACAATCAGCTTTTGCGGAGCAATTATATTTGGTTATAGGCAGAGCCTATCCTTAATTTGCGAAGCAAACTTCATTTTTGCGAATGCAAAAACTTCA
>JBJEQC010000154.1:0-3324 GCA_051881555.1 Acutalibacteraceae bacterium | reverse complement strand
TACAACGGTCACTATTGTGAATCGGATTTTGAATATGCTTTTCTCTCGTTTTTAGAGGACGAGGGGTGGCACTATCTTGCCGGAAACAGCATTTCCCGCAGTTCAAAACGGGATGTTTTATATACGGACGATATGGAACAGTTTCTTAGCAAGACAAATCCCGATTTGATTGCGGATGAAATTCATCAGATTATGGATACCGTACGCCTTGTCGGCGCAGAAAG
Source organism: Acutalibacteraceae bacterium (assembly GCA_051881555.1). Lineage (GTDB taxonomy): Bacteria > Bacillota > Clostridia > Oscillospirales > Acutalibacteraceae > CAG-177. The sequence goes on along the minus strand of JBJEQC010000154.1, from coordinate 3,100 downwards.
TGATTTTGCCACGCTCCATAAGGTTTACGGCTGGATGGTTGACGGCGTACAGTTCACGCCGCAGAACGGTCTTGCCCGAATGGTCAATCTGATTGATTTTGAAAACCCCGAAAATAATATTTTCCGCGCCGTCAATCAGTTCACCGTTGAATATATCAATAACGGGCAAAAGGAAACCCGCCGCCCGGATATTCTTCTGTTTGTCAACGGCATGCCGCTTTGCATAATTGAATTGAAAAACCCTGCCGATGACAAAGCAACTATTTTTGATGCATGGAAGCAAATTAACATTCGTTATTGGCGGGATATTCCGCATTTGCTTCACTATTGCCCTCTTGCCTGCATTTCCGACGGAAACAAAACACGCCTCGGCACCGTCCGCACACCCTATGAGCATTTTTATGCCTGGAGGCGTGTGAATGACGGGGATAAAGTTTCTGCTCTGCCTTTTGACGAAGTACAGACCATAATAAAAGGCGTGTATAGCCCGCAAAGATTTCTTGAAATTTTCCGTGACTATATTTATTTTCAGGATAGCGAATACGACAGCGAAGAGCGTGAAATCGTCTGCCGTTATCCGCAGTTTTTTGCTGCCCGTCTTCTGAAGCAAAGCATTGTTAAATCCGTTGTAGAAAAAAGCGGCAAGGGCGGCACCTATTTCGGCGCAACAGGCTGTGGCAAAACCTATACCATGGCATTTCTTGCCCGTCAGCTTGCATTGCGCTGTACGGATATACCGCAAATCGGTTCCCCGACAATTGTTATGATTGTTGACCGGGAAGAGCTTCAGAAACAAGGCGCAAAACTGTTTACAAAGAGCAAAGAATTTCTTAATCTCGGTGAAGTTACCGTTGTTCCGAACCGTGATATATTGCGAAAAGAGCTTCGTGCCCGTGAAAGCGGCGGTTTCTATATCTGCACCATTCAAAAATTCTGCGACAGAGAAGATGAAAAAATCGGTCTGATAAACGACCGTGCAAATATTATTTGTTTTTCCGATGAAGCGCACAGAACACAGCTTGAACATTCGAGAAAAATTCAGTTCAGCAAAGATGCCGATGCAAATATGAAGGCGATGGTGTCCAAACCTTATGCAAAAGTGCTGAGAGAAGCATTTCCGCAGGCTACATTTGTTGGCTTTACCGGCACACCGATTGCCGAAACCTATCAGACTTTCGGCGATGAAATTGACCGTTACACAATGGATCAGGCAGTTGCCGACGGGCTGACCGTGTCTATCAAATACCATCCCCGTATTGCGAAAGTTTTGCTCGATAAAGAAAAAGCAGAACAGATTGAGGCATATTACAAGAAATGCGCCGACGACGGTGCAACAACTGAGGACATAGAAGCAAGCAAAAAAGCGATGAGCTCTATGGAAGTAATTCTCGGTGAACCATCTCGTCTGGAGCGTCTTGCGGTTGATATTCACAACCATTATGTATCGTCTTGTGCAAACGATCCTGACAGAGTCCAGAAAGCGATGATCGTCTGCTCCAACAGACCGATTGCATACCGCCTTTTGAACATCTTCCGGGAGAAGTATCCGGAGTGGTTTGAAGAGAAAAAAGTACCTGACGGAATGAGAGTCTCCGATGAACAGTTACGCAAATTGAAGCCAATGCCTTTTATGGCAATGGTGGCAAGTGTCGGCAAGGATGACCCGGAGGATATGTATAATTATCTCGGCGGCGTGAAAAACGATAAGCGAACCGACGACCTGGATGCGGCTTTCAAGCAGGATTTATCAAACTTTCATATCGCCATTGTTGTTGATATGTGGATCACCGGCTTCGATGTTCCGTCACTTACATATATGTATAACGACAAACCTCTGAAAAAGCATCTGCTTATTCAGACAATCAGCCGGGTGAATAGAAAATACCCCGGTAAAGATTACGGATTTATCATTGACTACATCGGCATTCGTGATAATATGCGTGAAGCGATGAAACTTTACGGCGGTGATACCTCTGTTGCTCCTTCCGCCGATGATGTTGAGCAGGCAACAATTGTATTCAGAGAAGAATTGGAAATTCTGAAAGATCTTTTTGTCGGGTATGATCTGACCCCGTTTCTCGATCCTGAAGCAGACCCTGCCTTGCGGTACAGATTATTGGCTAAAGCCGCAGAATATGTTTTTATTTCAACGCAGGAATTGAAAACGCAGAGTAACGGCGGTAAAAAAGTCAGCAAAGTTTCGTTTAAGTCATATTTTTTGAAAACCGTTAAAAGAATGCGTGCCGCTTATGATATTTGCCAACCGTCAGGAGAACTCAGCGAAGAAGAATCAGCTCTTGCGCAATGCTTTATGGCTGTTGCAGGTTTTGTTCGTAAAATGAACGGTACGAGCGAAGTCGATACGGACACGATGAACCGCAATGTTGCTAAAATGGTTGAAGAAGCATTGAAATATAATGAGGTTGAAAGCGTTCTTGAAAACGGTGAGCAGGAGGATATCTTCAGCCCCGAATATTTTGAAAAACTGTCTGATGTTAAAATGCCTGCAACCAAGTTGGAATTGTTGGTAAAAATGCTTCGCAAGCAAATTACGGAGTACGGCAAAACCAATCAGATGGCTGCTAAAAAATTTCAAGAAATGCTTGAAGAAACAATCAATAACTACCATGAAAGAAGAAAGCATCTGACTCTTGAAGAAGCAGGCGAAGCACAGGAGCATACAACCGAAGAAATCATAAAAAATGCCACGGAACAAGCGTTGAAAATCCTGAAAGAAATGAATGCTGACAGAGAGAGCTTCCGCAAAATCGGGCTCACTTTTGAGGAGAAGGCTTTCTACGATATCTTAATGGCGCTGAGGGACGAATACAACTTTGAATACGGAGAGGATAAAGTTGTTGACGGCATATCAGTCAATGATAAATGCAAGTCACTTGCAAAGAAGATTAAAGATATTATTGACACAAAATCTTCCTTTGCAGATTGGCTCAATAATCAGATAGTCCGTGATCAGCTTAAATTTGATATCAAAGTTTGCCTTATTAAAAATGGTTATCCGCCGCAGTATAGCCCCGAAGTTTTCCGCAAGGTAATGGAACAGGTTGAAAATTTTGAGGAAAATGGTTGATTATAAAAGAAG
>JBJEQC010000153.1:0-3329 GCA_051881555.1 Acutalibacteraceae bacterium | reverse complement strand
GGCACATGAAAGTAGGGGCGACCCTGTGTGGTCGCCCGATAGAAATTGATTAATTTAGTGAATAGTTAAGAAATAAAATGTAATAGGTACAAAGTAGGGCGGGGCTTGCTCCCGTCGTTTATTATTTTCACAGAATTGTTGATATATAAAGATTTTCGGTAGTGAACGCTGTCCTCAGCGTTCCGTGAAAACAAATCAAGTTCCACGGAACATTGAGCCGATTTCAAAATCCATATTGTTGAGCATTACGAAAAAACAGGCGGTCTGACGATAAGTCAAGCCGCCTGTCTGCATTATGTTATTTTATTCCGCTTTCCATGCCTTGCAGTCATCGGCAACCTTTTTCATTGCCTCAAAACCCTCTTTGCTTATCGGCAGGAACGGCCGTCTGCACGGGCCCATATCAATGCCCATATGGGTCAGCACGGCTTTTTCGCATTGAAAAACGCCGTATTTTATCATTTCGGCAATAATTTCGTTTGCGCCGTTCTGAATTTCCTGAGCCTTTTCAATGCTTCCGTTATGAAATTCATCGTAGATTTTCAGGAATCTGTCCGCCATGAAATTGTATGTGCTGCCGATTGCGCCGTCTGCGCCCATCGAAAGTCCGCCGAGGCACATTTCGTCAAAGCCGTTGAATACCGTGACGGGTCTTTTGATTTTCTGCTTGAACTGCTGGAGGGCGAAAAGGTCAGCCGAGGTGTGTTTAATGCCGATAAAACGCTCGTCCTCAAACATTTCTGCGGCATAATCCGCCGTGAATGTGAAGCCGTTGCCGCCCGGGAAATTATAAACGACCATCGGAATTGATACGCTCGATACGATATCGTCATAGTATTTTCTGATTGCGGGGTAGGGGAAAGAATAATAGAAGGGAGCGACTGCCGAAACTGCGGTGTAGCCGAGTGCTTCCGCCGTTTTAGCCATGTCGATTGCGGAATCGGTCGAGATTGCTCCGCAGTGGGCAATCATCGGAACTCTGTCTCCCGCCGCCTCTTTGACGATGCGGAAAACCTCCTTGCGCTCCTCGGGAGACATGACCATGCCTTCGCCCGTGCTTCCGCCGACATAAAAGCCGTTGACGCCCTTTTCAAGGTTGAATTCAACAAGCTTTCTGAGAGACGATTCATTGATAGTGTAATCATCGTTAAACGGCGTGAGAAGCGCCGTGAAAATTCCGTTCATTTCTTTCATCTCCGTCGAAAATTACTCATAAATGGGGAAACGCTTGCAGATTTCGCCGACCTCGGCTCTGATTCTGTCTGCGCTGTTATCAAAATCGGTTGCGCACAGATAAATGAACTCGGCAATCCTGTCCATTTCCGCCGTGCCGAGACCTCTTGAGGTGACGGCAGCCGTGCCGAGCCTGATGCCGCTTGTGACAAACGGCTTTTCGGGGTCGTCGGGAACGGCATTTTTGTTGGCGGTGATATAAACCTTGTCGAGCCTCTGCTCAAGCTCCTTGCCTGTTATGCCGAGCGAGCGCAGGTCAACGAGGATAAGGTGATTATCCGTTCCGCCCGAAACGAGATTGACTCCTCTTGAAAGAAGTCCCTTTGCGAGAGCGGCGCAGTTGTCAATGATGTTCTGCTGATAAACCTTGAACGACGGGTCAAGAGCTTCGCCGAAGCAGACCGCTTTTGCGGCGATGATGTGCATGAGCGGGCCGCCCTGGTTGCCGGGGAAAATGGATTTGTTGATTGCGGGAGCAAGCTCCTCTTTTGAAAGAATAAGGCCGCCTCTCGGACCTCTGAGGGTCTTGTGAGTGGTTGTGGTGACGATGTCGGCATAGGGAACGGGCGAGGGATGAAGTCCCGCCGCAACAAGACCCGCAATGTGAGCCATGTCAACCATGAAATATGCGCCGACGGATTTTGCAATTTTGCCGATACGCTCAAAATCGATGATTCTCGGGTAAGCCGAAGCGCCTGCCACAATAAGCTTGGGCTTGGTTTCGTTTGCGATTCTTTCAAGCTCGTCATAGTCGATGAAGCCGTCGGAGTTAACGCCGTAAGGCACGAATTTATAGAGCTTTCCGCTTGCGTTAACGGGTGAGCCGTGGGTCAGGTGACCGCCGTGAGCAAGATTCATGCCCATAACGACGTCGCCGGGCTGAAGAATTGCCGCATAAGCCGCCATGTTTGCCTGAGCGCCCGAATGAGGCTGAACATTCGCCGCCTCTGCTCCGAAAAGCTTCTTGGCTCTTTCAATTGCGATATTCTCAACAACATCAACGCATTCGCAGCCGCCGTAGTATCTCTTGCCGGGGTAGCCTTCGGCGTATTTATTCGTCAGCACGCTGCCCATAGCCGCCATAACTGCCGGTGAAACGATGTTTTCGGAAGCGATAAGCTCAAGGTTTCTTTTCTGCCTTTTCAGCTCGGCTTCCATCGCAAGGCCGACCTCGGGGTCGGCTTTTATCAGCGGCGAAATCGTGTCAATATAATCGGAAAACAAGATATATTCACTCCTTAAAGTCTTATGATGTCATAATAACACAGATAATAACGGAATGTCAAACCGCATTCTTAACAAAAAAGACTTGTATTATTAAAATAAATAGGTTATACTGTATGTTAACACGGACAAGGAGATGAATCTATGGACCCCATTAAGGTTGATTTTTCCAAAAAAGACGGCGGCAGAAAGAACGATATCGTCATTCCGCCCGAGAGAGCGGCTCTCAAAATTGTTCTGAGCGTTCTCTGCACGCTTGTTCTGGCGGCGGTTGCCTTCTATCTTATGCTTCCCGCCGTTAATCTCAAGTCATATGATTTTTACATCTATCTCGGCATCGTTGCGGCTTCTTATGTTGTATTCAACGGCCTTTTTGCAAATGTTCTCGGCAAGCCCGAATACATGCCCTATGTCAAAAAGAGGGCGATTGTTCCGGGCATCATTATCGGCGCACTTGTTGCGGTTGTTGCAGTTGGCTTTATTGTTTCAAGCGAATTTTTCAGAGCCGAAAGCTACAGCAAGATAATCAATGTCAGAACCGACGGCAATTTCTCCGAGGAAATCCCCGAGGAGGACGCAGAGAGCTTCAGCATTATCCCGAAGCTTGACGAGGACGCCGCCGCTCAGCTTGCTTCAAGAGCACTCGGCAATCTTCAGAAAGAGGGCTATGTTTCGCAGTTTGCCGTTTATCCCCAGTACACTCAGATTAACTATAAGGACAAGCCCGTCAGAGTTGCGCCCCTTAAATATGACAATATCATCAAGTGGCTGACCAACATGAAAAACGGCCTGCCCGGATATGTTATCATAGACATGGCAAGCGAAAGCACCGAGTTCAAGAAAACCGAAAACGGAATCAAATATTCTCCCTC
>JBJEQC010000152.1:0-14545 GCA_051881555.1 Acutalibacteraceae bacterium | reverse complement strand
ATCAAAATATTAAGTAATTTCTATTGAAAAGTCAGATTTTTTGGACTGCAACTAATTTGAAAAGTCAAAAGACAATCGACTTCACAGCTTATTATACAATGTTCTTTAGTGCCGAATCATCTGTCACGCCGGCAATTCACTACACAAAAATCAAGAATCTGTTCATAAAATAAGACCTTATCATTTGCCGTTCGCCGTGCTATAATCATAACAGAAGCTTCTGAAAACGAACTGAAAAGGTGAAAACTATGAATGACATATTTACTGAAAATCTTAAAAAATTCCGACTTGCAAAAGGCTTTACTCAGGAGCAGGTTGCGGACAAATTGAATGTTAACACGCAGACTGTCTCTCGCTGGGAGTGCGGAACAACTTTGCCCGACGTGCTGACCTTGCCCGTTCTTGCAAGGCTTTACGAAGTGACGGTTGACGATTTCTATAAGAAAAGCACGGTTGCTTACGATAATTATGCGGAGCGTCTTGCCTCTGTTTATGAAAATTCCCGTGACCCTGAGGATTTTATGCGCTGCCGTGTTGAATATCTCAAGCTCATAAAGGAAGGCAAGCTTTCAACCGGAGATAAATGGCGTTACGGCTGGATTCATATGTGTATGATGAACTACTGCAAAGATGTTGCAACGGAGTGGTACGACAAGGCTGTAAGTGACAGTCCCGAGGATGACCCGCAGAATTATGAGATAGCCTGCCAACAAAGAATATCGATGTATTTTCTGCTTAACAGAGGCGATGAAATTATTGCTGAGCAGACCGAAAAAGCGAAATCAAATCCCGAAAATTCAAGGGAAACCGACCGCCTTATTATTGCACTTATTTACGCTGAAAGATATGATGACGCTTATAATTGCTTTAAGGAAGCAATTAAAAAATTTCCCGATGACTGGCGAATATATATTCACGGCGGCGACATCTGCAAATGGCTCAAGAAATATGATGAAGCTTTGGAATACTACGACAAAGCGGGCGAAATCGGAACATATTTTTGCGATGAGCTTTATTGCAAAGCAAGTCTTTATGAGGATTTGGGCGATTACGAAAAATCCGGTGAAATGTATATGAATATTGCCGACACCCTCCGACAAAGAGGATACGATGTTGAAGCCGATATGGCAGCGGAAAGCGCAAAGGAAGTCAAGAAGAAAATCAAGGAATAAAACGTTAAGCCGCTCGAATCTTCGGGCGGCTTTTTCAATACAAAAATCATTCTGCGACCTTATATTTTGTTCTTGTTCCGCATTTTACAGCGGTGAGAAGTCCGAGCCTTTCAAGCTTTAAAACAAAACTGCGGATTGTTGCATATGCCGCATTGCCGAAATCCTTTTCAAGCTGTTTTGTTGAAAATTTATCCGTTCCGTAGCACGAAACCACAAACCGTCAACAGTTCTATTCCCCCTTTCTTGTACATTTTTGTCATTTATATACCCTCAAGCACAGCGTATCAAAAGCACGGCGAAGCATTATTCGGAGTGTTTTTATTGATAAAATATATTTTTTCGTTTTTTTTCACAAAATTTCAAAAAAATATGAACTATTTCGTGCAATCCGGTATCTATATATATAGTAGTAGTATTAATTATCCTTATTTTCTTTGAGATTAAGGAGATTAATACAAGGCTGATTCCATAAAAGAGCAAGTATATTACAAATTTAATAAGCTTGCGAAAAAATAAAAGGAGAATGCTTTATGAATTGTAAAAAATGCAACAGCCCACTGATTGACGGAGCAAAATTTTGTTCCGTATGCGGAACTTCACAAGCCCCCGACGAGCCAAAAGAAACTGCTTCTTTCAATTTAGGAAATGCGTCGTTAACGCAAAATCAGAATGAAGCTCCATCCATTCAGACTCCGCCTGTTCAAGCTCCTCAGCAATATCTTCCGCAAAAAAAACCGGGTACACCATTTTATACCAAATGGCAATTGTGGGCAGCCGTCGTAGCCATCTTACTTGTTGCCATAATTGTTATTCTTTTCGTTGGAAGAAAAGAAAAAGACAATGATTATGTTCCAAAAGGTGAAACAAGCTCAACAAATGTTTCAGAGGAATTCGAGACCGAACCAACCGGCAATGACAGCATGAGCGTTTATTATAATGAATCAAATTACACCACTACCAAAAAGCCGGAATCTTCCGATGTCAAAGCTGTAAATTTAGGTGAAACGATAACCGATAACGGTCTCTTGGAGATTTCTTTCGAAGAGGCAAGTTGGGCAGATTCAGTTTTGCCTTCCGGATATAAAGAAGGGCTTTATCCTCCTTATGAATTGCAGGATGTCAGCGGGCAAAAATATCTTGTAATTAAGGGTAAAATAAAGAATGTTTCAAGCCAGGATGTTAATATAGACAACATCTACCTGGAAGCAGTTTTCGATGAAAAATATACATTTCAATCTGACTGTGGATTATATGTTGAGGATACTGAACATACCGATTTTGAAAGCTTTTACGTAACTATCAGCCCTTTATCTGAAAGAATCTGTTATTTTGTTTGCCAAGTTTCGGACGAACTTTATAAATCGGCTCAATCCTGTGATTTCTATTTTGGATTTGACAACGAAATGTCAGATAATCCCCGTTATTACGGTTTGAAGGCTTGCGATTATTCTTATGTTGTTAAGCTTTCTATGAGTAGACCTTAATAAAAGGAGGATTCAAACCAATGTATTGCCATTCATGCGGAGCACAGCTTGATGATAATTGTACATTCTGTTATAACTGTGGTGCAAAAATGTCTGTTTGGGATGAAAAGAAGCCATCTTCATCAAATTCTAAAAAAAGACTCAAGAAATACGGTTTCGGAGCAATATCTGTTTGTTTGGTGATTTCGCTCATAGCAGGCGCTGTCATATTTTCAAAAAGCAATAATGACAAGGTTGAAAAAACGCTTCCCGAGGGATTAGCAATAAAAACTCTCGATGCAAATTCCGCTATCTCCAACGATAGCACGGATTGGCGTGAAATGACATTTTTGCTTGACGGAGCAAAATACACTATGCCGTTCAAAGCGTCCGAGCTTACGCAAAACGGTTGGAAATGCGAAGCGGCAGAAACAGGCGTTTTGAGTCCACACGGCAAAAATTCTCTTACTTTTAAATATTCATCGCATGTTATAAACGTCACTGTTAAGAACTTTGATTCGCTGAACAGCCTGAGCATTGGCGACTGTTATGTATGCGAGGTCGATTTTAATTGGGCCGATCCGATTTTTGCATCAAACATTATGCCTCAAGTTTCAACAAAAAGCGATGTAATTGAAGCTTACGGTAAGCCCAAACCAATGTCATCCGAACAATTTTTCTATTACTTTGAGGGGACGGAGTTTGACCATGATAAGCCTTGCCTGAGCTTCAGATTCTCATCAGAGGCTGAAGACGCCGTACTGATGTATGCGTCAATATCAAGCTATGATGTCAATTATCAAACCGACCAAAACGGAGGAACAGATAATGATTAAATGTCCAAACTGCAAAGCAGAAATTGATAAAAAATCTGTTTTTTGTCCATTTTGCGGAGCACATGTTGCTGAATCTCTTTCCAAGAAGAAATATTTGAAAATCATCTCTGTTGTTTTGGCGGTGGCATTAGTCGTTGGATGCTCCGTTCCTTTATTGAAAAAAAGCGAAAAAACTATGGCAACAAAGGCACCGATAAGCTTTGACTCTTATGTTAAATCAAGTAATGCCGAAAACAAAAAAGTTAAGACCGATGCCATCACTCCAAAAAAAGAACAAACTATAATGATGTATATGGTAGGTTCAGATCTTGAAAGCCAGGGCGGATTTGCAACAATGGAGTTTGTTGAGCTTCAAAAAGGCGGCATCGATTCTTCAAAATGTAATTTTGTTATTTTTACGGGTGGAACTTATTCATGGCAAGCTGAAGGAATGCCCCAGAATCAAAATGCTTTGCTTTATTTGAATAACAATGAGCTTGAAATTTTAGGAACATGTAAACTGATGAACATGGGAAATGCTTCAACTCTATCGTATTTCTTAGATTATGCATATCAAGCATTCCCGGCAGAGCAGTACAGTCTGATTCTTTGGGATCACGGTGGAGGTCCTCTTTACGGTTTCGGGTGTGATGAGGTTTTTTCGGACAGGCTATATTTGCCTGAAATATCCGACGCCTTGAAAGACAGCCCGTTTTCTTCGTCTGAAAAGCTTGAGTGGATCGGTTTTGATGCGTGCCTGATGGCCGACCTTGAAGTGGCTTATACCTTGAAAGATTATGCCAAGTATATGATCGCCTCTCAGGAAGTTGCAAGCGCAGCAGGCTGGAACTACGAAGCATTTTTTGAACTGTCAAAGAAAAAATACAGCGGTGAAGAAGCTGGAAAAATAATTTCAGAAGAAGCCCTGAACGATCTGGAGCGTCACAATGTTGCCCAAGTTATGATCGATACTTATACATCATCTTGCCTTGATTTAAGCAAAGTCGACAATGTTATTGCTGACTTTGAGAATCTTATTAATGCTTCAAGAAAAGACATGTTCAACAAATTTGTGAACTTTTGCCAAAATCGGAAAGAATTAGTCGAATACGGTTCCATTACTGCAAGCGGCGATTATGAGCTTGTTGATTTTGCGGAAGTTGCAATAAGCTTTGAAAACGAGTATCCTGAAGAAACTCAAAAGTTACTGTCGTCGTTGGAAGATTTTATTGTCTGCAACATTACGGACACAAAATACTCAAACGGAGTATCAATTTATTATCCATTTGACTATCTTACAAGAATTGACGATTGTCTAAATAATTATTCTGAAATCGGTTTATCGGATACTTATTCAAATTACCTTCAGGACTTTATTAATCTGCTGACAGGAGACATCTGGTCATTTTGGGAAAATAACAGTCAACAGGAAGAAGCTGAGCCTACCACAGGCAACGAAACCACCACTCAACGTTATTCTGCAACTACTGCTGAAAGCCAGACGCTTACAGAGCGGATAACTTCAATCGTCACCACAACCGTTAATGTTATCACAAGCACAACTTCCCCTGCCCCGTCATTTACCGTTTCTGCAACTCACCGTAATGAACAGCCTCAGGAACATCAAACCCCGTATTCGGCACTGTATTCTTACGTTGAGAGCGGAGAAAACGGAAGACTTAAAGCCAGATTTTCCGAAAGACAAAAAGAAAGCTTTATTTATGCACGTAAATGTATATACGGAAGCACATATGGCATTCCTTATTTGAGAACCATGATGAATGATGTGAAATATGAAAACGGATTTCTCAGTGCAGATTTCAGAAATTCAGTTTTCTCAATCTCATCAGACGGTAAAAAAGTTGAATGCTTGATGATCGAAAAGCAAAGAACAGATGATGCGATTTATTGCTGGGTTCCTTGCCTGTTATCAAGAACAGGCGCAACAAGCTTCTTTGATATGATGTCTGAAGGAATATCGGTTATGCTGATTGTTGTATTCACCGACGACTATCCCGACGGAAAGATAAGCGGAGCATGCTTCTCCGATTCAAATGATGTCATTCCCGTTATCGAATTAAAAAAAGGATATTCAATTTATCCTTACTCCTTCTGGTGCGAGGAAAAAGATGATTACGATGAATATGGAAATAACATACCGGTAAACAAGCGAAAAAATTGTACAATTTGCTATGATCCAATCGGATCAATCGTTGTTGACGACAGTCTCTGTATCGTCAGATATGACTTCCTCCCCGAAGAAAATTATTACATTAACTTCCAAATCTTTAATGTATGTGATTATACATACGTTACAGACTTTATTTCGATGTAAATACTGTTTTGATGCAGTCCGATGCAGATTGGTAACGGACTGCATTATTTTTAATTATCCAAAGAAAAAACGTAAGCCAAAAAATTTTTTCGGATTTTTTAAATTCCCCCTTGACTCTGACGCTGCGTCATAGTTTATAATTGCCTCAAGAGGTGAAGAAAATGATGAAAATGCCTATCAAGGAATTTGCCGCTCTTTGCGGAGTCAGCGTGCGCACGCTGCACTATTATGATGAAATCGGGCTTCTGAAGCCGCCTTTTGTTGACGAACAAAACGGTTACAGATTTTATGACGAACAGTCGCTTGAGCGTATGCTTGAAATACTGTTTTACCGTGAGCTGGATTTTCCTTTGAAAAGCATTCTTGAAATTCTTTCATCTCCCGATTATGACAAAAAAGAGGCTTTCAGAAAGCAGAAAGAGCTGTTGACGCTCAAAAAGAAGCGGTTGGAGCGGCTCATTTCTGCCCTTGATGAAGCCGAACAAGGAGGAATACCGATGAACACATTCAACAATAACGAATATGAAGCGGCACGCAAGCAATATGCCGATGAAGCAAAACAGCGTTGGGGCGGCACGGACGCCTACAAGGAAAGTCAGAATAAAACCGCAGGCTATTCCAAGGAAAAATGGGAGGATGTCAACGCGGGAATGGACAGCATTCTTTCGGAATTTGCGGATTGCAAAAGAAACGGCGCAAAGCCCGGGGATGAGCCCGCACAGTCGCTCGTCAAAAAGCTTCAGCAGTATATAACCGATAATTTCTACACCTGCACAAATGAAATTCTTGCAGGTCTCGGAGAAATGTATGTTGCCGATGAACGCTTCAGACAAAACATTGATAAGCACGGCGAGGGCACGGCAGAATTCATCTCCGCCGCAGTTAAAAATTATTGCTCTTAATTTTCGTTATTCGGATTTCCCGCAGACCGTTTTCGGTTTGCGGGAAGTTTTTTTGTTAATTGAAAAGTCGTTTAATATGTGGTATTATTATCGTGAACAGACGGATTATCCGATGAAATGAGGGTCAATATTATGAAAAAGCTTTTAGTCATGGCATTGTTGCCGATAACACTTGTCTTATTTGCGTCCTGCGCTCAAACCGAAAAGGAAAACACGGCGGAAACAACCGATTATCTGAATATTTCCGCTCAGGAAGCAAAGGAAATTATGGACAGCGAAACGGGCTATGTCATTCTCGATGTCCGAACCGAGGAGGAATTCGCCGAGGGTCACATTCCCGGAGCAATTCTGATTCCCGACTATGAGATTGAGGCAAAAGCCGAGCAAATACTCACGGATAAAAACCAGCTCATTCTGGTTTATTGCCGAAGCGGCAGGCGAAGCAAAATTGCCTCCGAAAGCCTTGTTTCGCTCGGTTACACCAACATCAGGGAATTCGGCGGAATCATTGATTGGCCTTATGAAACCGTCAGCGATTGACGGCAAATTATTATAATCAGCGAGGTATTGCCATGCTTGATCTTGATATTGAACAGTTCTGGAAAGACGAAGAAACCGCCCATAAGGACAACTGCTTTTCAAAGGAGTCAACGCAGGTTGCTCTCGGAATAAGAATGAGTGACGAATGTGTTTTTGCCGAGCTTTCCGAAGACGGCGAGCCTTGGGGCTACACCCCGCCCGAGCGCAGACTTGAGCTGAACAAAAGATATAACGAAAAGGCTCTTAAAACCGTCGGCAGAAAGCTTCTTAACGAAAATCCGCCCGAGCCTGATGACAGCCGTTTCCCCTCTTTCAGGGATATCGGCGAGGTGTTCGGCGGCAGATATGTTTTTGACGGAAAAACGACCTGGCTTGAAGGCAGCCTTGAGGACGAAACGGCTCTTGAAAAGAAGCTTGATGAAATCGATTCAATGGATCTGCGTTCTTTCATTCTTCCTCCGGATTGGGAAAGCGAAAAGAAAAGAATTTTTGAAAAATACGGCAAAAAACCGCCGATGTTTACGGGTCTCAGAGGCCCCGTTACCCTTGCAACCTCGGTTTTCGGCGTTGAGAATCTTATTTTTCTTATTTATGACACTCCCGAGCTTGCCGTTCGGTTTTCGGACACAATTGCAAAGGTAATAATCGGATACTTTGATATTTTCAGAGAAGAGGCGGGTTATTCTGCCGAAGATTACCCTCACGGCTTCGGCGTCTGGGACGATAACTGCTGTCTGCTCAACGGTGAGCTTTATGAGCTTTTCGGATATCCGATTCTCAAAAAGGTTTTTGACCATTGTTCTCCCGACCCGGGCGACCGAAGATATCAGCATTCGGATTCGGCAATGGAGCATCTTTTGCCCATTCTTTCAAAGCTTAATCTCACCGCCTGCAATTTCGGGCCGACCGTTACGGTTGATAAAATCAGAAAATACATGAAAAACACCCGCATTGACGGTGCGCTTGCTCCGTTCACTTTTATGAGCAATGACGAAGAAAAAATAATTGCGGAGGTCAGGCGTGACTGTGAGCAGGCAAAGGTTGACGACATCAGAGGGCTTAACCTTTCAACCGCAGGCTCAATTAATAACGGCTCACTGCTGACAAGCATGAGAGCGGTTATGGCGGCAATTCAGAATTACGGACGGTATTAATTTTAATTCACTTTTAACATCAAAAATGGCTTGTATCGGTAAAATCTCCGATGCAAGCCATTGTCTGTTTATTCAATTCGTTTCTTTTTTGATTTATGCCTTGTAAATTCCTTCCTCATACCATATGCGGTTCATAAGCTCGTATCTTTCAAGCGGAAGCCCCGTATAGGCGCAGTTTGAAGTGCAGAATATGTATCCCCAGCCGTTCATTCCGTCACGCAGAGAGCGGTGAACATCCGCAATAACTTCCTCCTCGGTTCCCGTCTGAAGAAGTCCGCAATTAACATTTCCGCAAAGGGCAACCCTGTCGCCGTAAAGCCGCTTGACCTCGGCAAGGTCAACCCCGCCCTGAGGGTCAAGAGAATGCAGGGCGTCGGGGCCGCACTCAACAATCTGGTCAATAATCGGCATTATATTGCCGTCGGTATGCTTGATTGAGTAATAGCCCAGATCGTGATAATCCTTGATAACCTTTTGAAGATAAGGCGCAATATATTCCGAAAACATATCGGGCGAGAAAAACGGGTTAACATTGAAGCAATAGTCGGAGCAAAGCGCAAATCCGTCAAGCAAGCCGCTGTGCTTCGAGAGCTTCTCGGCAAAGCTGACCTGAGTTTCAAGCCTCTTTTGTGCCTCCGCTTTCAGCCCTTCCTCATCGTCAAACATCCTTTCGGAAAATGACATCATGTTTTCACCGTTGGGAATTTCAAAGGTCGGGTCTCCGTGCATCATAATAAAATATTTATCGCCCGATTTTTCCCTGATTGATTCAAGCAGGCGGACAACATTATCAAAGTCGCCGGGGTTCGGGTGAACAAAAATTGCGCTGTGATGGTATTTTTCGGCAATTTCAATGTAGCTGTCAGCCATATAGTCAATGTGCAGCTTCTTTTCGGTTTCACTCATCTGATTCCATTGGTCAAAGCGCTGCTGTGACGGGTGAATTTTGCCGATTGATTCAAGCGTAAGGAAGAAAACAAGCTCAAAAGTCGGGCAATGGCCTTCAATCGGTTCCCGTTTTAATGCTTTAATGAATCTTTCCCGTTCTGTCATTTCAATCCTCCTGAAACATCATGTTTTTAACAAACAAATCCGAAAAAGTCGGATTTGACGATAAATCAACATACTCGGCGTTTTTCAAATAAGCCGAAAGATCGTTGCTTTCGCAGGCGAATTTCACCGTTCCGAGCAGACTGCTGTTAAACACCGAAACGCATTTTTCGCTCAGTTCGGCGGGAAGCAAGCCCGTTCTGACCGCATTCGGAATATTGATTTTTGCCGAAAAACCGCCCGAAATATACATTTTTTCAATATCGTCAAATGAGATATTTTTTATTTTTATAAGCGTTTTTACTGCGGAATAAACGGCGGATTTTGCAAGCTGATACTGCCTGATATCCGCTTGATTAATGAAAACTCCGTTTGAAATTTCAAAGCTTTCGCATTCCATATACCCCGTTTCGTCAACCGTGCCGTCTGCGATAAGCTCGGCTATTATATCAACAAGCCCCGTTCCGCAAATTCCCTTTGCGGGCGCATTGCCGACGGTTTTTGCCTTATTTTGGGAATATGAATATATTGCTCCGCTTTCGGCGCTCATTCCGCAGGAAATATTGGCTCCCTCAAAGCAAGGGCCTGCCGCAGCGGCGGTGCATAAAACCGAATCTTCCGAAAAGAGAATAACCTCGGCATTGGTGCCCAAATCGATAAGCACATTGTATTTCCCTTTTTCGGGGAATCCGATCAGGTTCAGCCCCGCAACAAGGTCTGCGCCGACAAATGCGGCAATCGACGGCAGGGAAACGGCAGTGTCAACGCCGACAATGCCGAGCTTTTCCGCTTTTTCACTCCTGCTTTCAAGAAAAACGGGCGTATAGGGAGCAACGCCCATTGACGAGCAGTCAATGCCGAAAAAGAGATGAAGCATTGTTGCATTGCCCGAAACATAAAGCATTTCAACCTCAGGCAGACCGAATTCGGCAATCATGCGGTTGATTTCGGCTGTCAGAACAGCGTTCAGCTCGCTGACGCCGTTTTTGCGGCAACAGTCTATTCTTGTCATAACATCTGCGCCGAAAACACGCTGAGGATTGGTGCGGGTTATGACCTTTATTATTTTATTTTCGTCAAGAGAAACAAGTGCAAGAGCAAGAGTGGTTGTTCCGATATCGAGCGCATAGCAGAGATTTTCGGTCAGCCTTTCCGTCTCCGACGCTCCCGTTTCGGAAATGATTTCTCCCCTGTCGGCAACGGAAACGGTTATATCAGATTCTATTCTGTATCGGCATGAAAGCTCCTCCCTGCCGTTAACGAGAACAACGCATTTTTTGCAGATTCCTCTGCCACCGCAGGGGTGCTCAACGCTCTTCCCCGTTTTTCTCAGCACATCGGACAGCAAATCCCCTCTTTCGGCGGCAACAACATCTCCGTTAATATTGACTTTAAACATAAAGCTCTTTAACCTTTTTAAAATATGCGTCGATGTTTTCCCATTTTGACGCCGCAGGCACATCGCATCCCGTGGAAATCATAAAGTTTTCAAAGCGGGAACACTCGTCATAAACCCGCTGAACATCATTGGCGATCTCCTCGGGAGAGCCTGTTCTGAACAGAACGGGATTGACATTGCCCATAATAATTCTGTCTTTCGGCATATTTTCGACGGCTTTCTGAAGATCAATCGCATTGCCGAAGTGGAAAATATCCGCATTTATTTCGGATATCGAATCAAGCATATCTCCGACGGCGTTTCCGCAGTTATGATAGCAGACGGCAAAATCATCGCCGTTGATTTCATCGATTATCGCCTTGACAAACGGCGTTGAAAATTCCTCGGCAAGAGAGGGAGAAAGCAAGCCTGCGGCAGGCTCTGCCATAACAACGCCGTCTGCGCCGACAGCCTTGAAAGCCTTGATATATCCGATTATAAATTCCGTTGCTTTTGAAAGGAGAATCTTGACCTCGTCGGGGCTGTCAAAGCATTCCATCATCAGCTCCGTCATGTCAAAAATTCTGCCTGCAAGGGAATAAGGCCCGATAACTCCGCAAAAAACGGGGATATCCGTTATCGCCGCCTTTGCTTTTTTAACGCCCTCAATATAAAGGGCGGTTCTGCCCCTGCCGACTTCGGGAACGGAAATATCCTCTGCCTGCATGATATCATCGATAATTCCCTTTTCGACGGCAGGTATTTCGTTATCATAAAATCGGATTTTTGCCCCGAAAGCCTCCGCCTCAACGGATAAATCCATCATGTTGAGCGAAGCGCCGATATCGCATCTTTCGGCAATCGCCTGCATTCCCTTAACCTGCATATCGGAGGATGATATAAGCTCATTGACGCTTATCCCCAGAAGCTGAGTTGAGGGAAAGGACAGAATAGGCACGGTTTTTTGTTTATTATTCAATAGCTCTTTAACAATTTTCTTCATTTTATCACCCGAAAAGACTTAATCGTATTTCCCATGTTTCGGATTAATTGAAACAATCAATATAAAACAATGCAAAAATAAGTTACGGTGTCGGAACCGTTGTTATAATTTATCCCGATTTTGCCTGCAAGCTCAACAACATTTATGCCGTAGGCTTCAACCGAAGCAACCGCCTTTTCAGGAAAGCGGCACGGAGCGTCGGGATAGGTGCATTTTTCGCAAAGCCCGCACCCTTCACAGCCGAGAGCGAAAAAATCTTCTCCGTCAGCTCTCAATTCATCAATTATGCTGCGCAGAACCTGCTTTGCATTCTTTTGTCCTTCAACCATTCCCTCATAATCGAAGCAGTCTTCAAGCTCATATTTGCAGGTAAAAACAACTGCATTTTTATAGCTCCCGACTCTCTTTTTAAGCTCATCAATTTCTCCGACTCCGGGCGGGCAGGTCCAGCAGGTTCCGTATTTTCCGCATCTGTTCGCTTTGCAGGCATCAACAACCGCCTGCGAAAACGGGATTTCGGAGCTGTCAATCACCTTGTACTGAAAGACATCGGGGCGGCAGAAGTATTTTTCAATATTCATGGTCAACCGCAAAGCTCAACTGCGGCATCGGCTGCGCTTGCGGCGTCTGAGGTGTATTTATCCGCACCGATTTTAACGCAGAAGCTCTCGGTGACGGGTGCACCGCCGACCATAATCTTGACCTTATCTCTGATGCCCGCATTCTCGGCCTGCTTAACGACCTCCTCCATAACCTCCATCGTGGTTGTGAGAAGCGCAGAGCAGCAGATAACCTTGCAATCTTTTTCAATAGCGGTCTGAATGAAGGTTTCGGGAGAAACATCCGTTCCGAGGTCTATAACCTCAAGCCCCTTGCCCTCCATCATCATTCTGACAAGGTTTTTGCCGATATCGTGCAAATCGCCCTGAACCGTGCCGATGCAGACTCTGCCTGTTGACTGAACTCCGTCTTCAACAAGCAAGGGCTTGAGCACCTGCACGCCCATATTCATTGCCCTTGCGGCAACAAGCACTTCGGGAACATATATTTCGTTGTTTTTAAACTTTTCACCGATAATGTTCATGCCCGAGAGCAGACCCTCGTTGAGAATCTGAGCGGCAGGCAAGCCATCGTCAACTGCTTTCTGCACAAGCTCTTTAACGACTTTTGCCTTTCCTCTCTGAAGATTTTCGGAAATTTCAAGATAAATGCTCATAACTGTTTCTCCTTTATATGTTTGTTGTGACATTCTGTATTGATAGGGAGTCATACCCACATATGTTTTGAAAAGACGGTAAAAAGACGGAATATCTTTCAGCCCGCATCTGCCGACGATTTCCTTGTTGGTTAAGCTTGTGGTTCTCAGATATTTGCAGGCAAGGCTGATTCTGACATTTCTGACATAATCCATAAAGGATTCGCCCGTTGCCTTCTGAAACATCCTGCTTAAATGCGATTTGCTGACGAAAAGCTTTGAAGCAATGGATTCGAGCGTCATTTCGCTGTCGCCGCAGGAATCGAGCACCTCTCTCATTGCCGCCGAAACCGTCACCCATTCTTTCGGGCGTTCGGTCTTTACCGTATCTGCCATGTCAATATATCGTCCGACGGTTATCAGCAATAAAGTCAGCTGCGCCTTGACCGCCGCCTGCCATTCAAGACCCTTTTCGGAAAGCTCATCTGCAACCGAATTGCAGATATTCTTAACCTCTTTCATCGCCCTTGAATTCAGCAGGGCATATGAAACGGGAGCTTTATCCCTGAACACTCCGCAGCAGAAGCGGGAGCTTCCCGGGTCAGCCAAATCGCCCTCAAACAAAAGAGAGGGGTCAAACGCAAGAGATAATACCGTCGGCTTTTCGCTCTCGCTCTTTGCAAAATAGCCGTGAGGAACGCCGCTGCCGAGAATATACATGTCGCCCACATGGCATTCATCGGCTTCATTGAGAACCTTATGTATTCCGCTTCCGCCGACAACAAGGCTTATCTCAACATATTCATTCATCTGCAACTGAGACAAAGAAAAATCAGGGGAATAAATATTTTCAAAAACCGCCGTGTTCAGAAAAACAAAGTTATCTTTATAATCCTCTTCCACACCGCAGCCCTCCTTATTTCGGAATCGGGTAAATCAAAGCCTAATTTTTTTGATTTCTTCTGCGTAATACTGAACCAGCTCAAACTTTGTGCCGGGCATCAGTCTGTGATCGGGGCACGGAATGAATCCGCCCATTGAGGCAAGGCGTTTCATTCTTTCAATTTCGGCGTCAACCGCCGCCTTATCCTTGCGAAGCGCGGTTTTATCCATTCCGCCGACTCCGAGCATTCCTTTGCCGAATTTCTTGCGTGCAGGCTCAAACTGATCGCCCCAAACTCCGATTTCAATCGGGAACATGGTGTTGACCCCGTTCTCGAACCAGGTCGGAAGCAGTTTTTCCGTTACGCCGTCGCAGTCAAGCGAAATAATGTCAATGCCGTATTTATGGCATAGATCGTTGCGCTTTTTATAGTGCTTTGCACAAAGCTCGTCGAAAATCTCGGGTGAAAGCAGAGGTCCGTTTTTAAAACAGATATCCTCCCAATAATGAGCAAAATCAAATTTTGCGCCCGTTTCAAGAATTGCTTCGGCGCATTTATACTGCATATCCGCATATGTATCAACGATATCGGCGAACAATTCCTCATCCTCGTCATACATAAGATAGCTCATGCCGACAACCGAGGTCATGTCTC
>JBJEQC010000151.1:0-3370 GCA_051881555.1 Acutalibacteraceae bacterium | reverse complement strand
GGGCTTCTGCGGGCTGAGTCTCAATCTTTAATCCACAGGTCGTGCAGAATGTTGAACCGTCCGCAATCGGTGTGCCGCATTTCGGGCATTGTCTCATATGAATCTCCTCCATGTTGTTTATATTATCGGTTGAACCGACAAATTACGCTTTTATTTTACTCCCTCCGTCACGGTTACGGAACGCTGAGGACAGCGTTCCCTACGAGGAAACTGTGCTGATATCGGGCGTTTTCAGGCGGGCGAACACAGTTCGCCCCTACCGTGTTACCGATGATTTCTGCTGTTTTTCCGAAAAATCCGAGGGAGTATAGAATTGTTAAAACACCGTTTTAATCAACAAGCATATGATTGATTTTTTCTCTCGTTTCAAGCAGCCAATCGTTTTCATGCGGATATTCCATGAATGTCAGCGGCTTGAACAAATCCTTGTCGATGAACTCAAGCACCTTTTCTCTGCCTATTTTCTTTTCAAGAAGCTTGAGCGCTCTCAGATCCTCAAATCCGTCATATAACACTTTAAGTCTCAGCGAAGCAAGCGGCTCGCCGCCATCACCGGGATAAACAATGAACGCATCTCCCGCAGGGAAAGCCCCGCCCGCATCTGTAACCTTGAACGGGTCAATGTTTCTGATGGAAAACTGAGAATTGTAGAAATTATAGCCCCATTGCAGGAAGCCTTTTATATCGTATTTATACATCAGGATTCCGAGAACTCTGTTGCGAAGCGACGGCATGGATAAAAAGCGGTTGGGAACATATTTATCTCCGTTTCCGCAGCAATAATAAGTCCAGAGCTCGGGAACATTGCCGATGAAATCCGATATTTCTCTTTCATTCGGAATCGGATTTTTGACTGTTCCGCTCTCATAAAAAGCGAAATCGGAAAGGGCGTCAATAACCTTGATTCCCGGGAAAATTTCTTCGATAAGCTTCGCTCTGCGCTTATATGTTTCAAGATGGCTGAGATTCGGCTCATCGGAAACATGAATAAGGCACTTATCCTTTATTCCCTCATCTTCAAGCACTTTTATGAACGACTGTGCAAAGGTGCGGAGAAAATCGTCATAAGCCTTGCTTGAAGTTCTCGTTGACCAGCCGAAAATCTTCTTTTCTCTGCCCTTGCGGTCAATGGCAACTATCTTGGGAGCGTGTTTTGCGCCCCATTGAGTGAAGAAGTGGCTGATTTCAAAGTATTCAATTCCGCATTCACGGCACATTTTGACCCATTTTCTGAAATTCTTGAAGTCAAAATAATACTTTCCGCCGTTTCTGCGGATTTTAACAAGCTGAATTGTTCTTCTCTCGCCGCCGACCATTGTATCAAGCGGTGGAGTGAAAACGGGGGTCAGAATGCAGTTCATTCCGTGCTCTGCCGCCATTTTGATAAAATTGCGGTTAATCCGCCAATATTCATCGCTGAAAGGCTCAACGCCGTAATAATTGCAGATGCAGTCGGAATGATACCAGCAGGTATAAATCCAATCCTGCTCGGGAAGCTCGGCATCAAGGATTTCAACCTCCGCTTCACCCTTTGCGGCTGCTTCTCCGTTCTCTTTTATCTCAACGCAAATCGGGTATTTGCCCGCTACGCTTCCGTTCGGGCTGAGCTCAACCCAAAGGCTGTACCACCTGCCCTTTTCAGCCTCAAATTTATCACTGACGGGAACGAGATAATCGGGATAATCGCCCGATTCCTTGCGAAGATAAAAATCATCGGCATTTTCGTTTGCGGCAAGCTTGACGGGAACATCTTTAACTATGTAAGCCTTTGCAAATGCCGCCGCTTTTCCGCTCAGTTCAAAAGAAACCGATGCGTCATCGGCGCAGCAGAACGCCGCCTGAAAAGAAGAACGCTCATTTTTAAGCATGGAAAAGCTTTTAAGCTCGGGAGCCGAGGGCTTTTCATCGGAAAAAACCTTTTCAAGCGAACTCAGAATCAATAATTCCATTTTATTCTCCCCTTTCAATCTCTGTCAGTTTTTGCCGCTCATTCTGCGGTCTTTTTCAACCGTTTTGTCAATTGCGGTTATCACCGCATTTTCAAAGCCCGATTCTTTAAGACTGCAAACACCCTCAATGGTAGTTCCCGCAGGCGAGCAGACATTTCTGATAAGGTCGCTTATCGCAAGCGGGCTTTCAAGAAGCTGCTTTGCGCTGCCGAGAAGCATCTGAGCGGCGATATTCTGAGCAATTGAAGCAGGCAAGCCGTATTTTATGCCTGCGTCGGTCAGAGCATCGGCAAATATGAACGCAAAAGCGGGCGCAGAGCCTGCAATTGCGGTAAAAGCCGAGAAATATTTTTCTTCAAGGGCAACCGCTTTGCCGAAATAGGAGCAAAATTCGGCGGCAAAATCTTTTTCGGACTGCGAAACCGAATCGGAGGCGCAGAAAGCGGTCATGGCTTCGCCGACGGCGGCATTGATGTTCGGCATAATTCTGACAATCTTTGCATCAAAACCGAAATATGAAATTATCGATGAAATTTCCGTGCCTGCGGCTGTTGAAATGACAAGCGGATTGTTTGCCTTGACCTCGCCGCTGATATCACGGGCAAGGGCGGCAAAATCCTTCGGTTTAACGGCAATAACGACATTTTCGCATTGTGCCGCAACCTCTTTTGCGCTCTGAGCCGTCAGAACTCCGAGCTGAGCTTTCAGAGCCTCGGTTTTTTCGGAATTCACATCAAATATCAGTATTTCATCTGTCGGAATTTTGCCCGCAGACGCAACGCCTCTGACAATTGCGCCCGCAAGATTGCCCGTTCCGATAAATCCCAATTTCATTAAGAGTCACCCTTTGTATGTTCAAGTTGAATAAATCGAATTATTCCGTGATTTCAGAAGTACAATGCGGGCATCTTGAAGCTTCGATATCGATTTCGGTTTTGCAGTAGGGGCATTTCTTGGTCTTGGGAGCTTCGGGAGCCGCAGGCTTCTTTGTCTTTTCAACAACCCTGTTGATTCCTCTGACAAGCAGGAAAATAACGAACGCCATGATGAGGAAATTCAGAACTGCGCTGATGAAGTTACCAAAGTTGAGAGTTGCCGCGCCTGCTTCTTTTGCGGCCTCGAGAGTTGCATAATCTCCGCCGTCAAGAGCAATGAACCAATTTGCAAAATCAAGTCCCTTTGTTGCAAGGCTGATAACGGGCATAACGATGTCGTCAACAAGCGAATTGACGATTTTCTGGAATGCGCCGCCGACGATAACGCCGACTGCAAGGTCGATAACATTGCCTCTTGTGATAAATTTTTTGAATTCTCCGAAGAATCCGTTTCCCTTTGCCATATAGCATATCTCCTTAATATTAAAATACTATTACAATTTACCAAAAAATTTATAAAAGGTCAAGACCTTCAAGGTTAAAATC
>JBJEQC010000150.1:0-3377 GCA_051881555.1 Acutalibacteraceae bacterium | reverse complement strand
GTCCAATACTGAACGGCGATGTTGTATCTGTGGGCGTAGTCGATAAGCCGTTTTGTTCCGAGCCTGAAAATCTTATATTGATTTGACGGAATCTGAAGAACACGGAATTTCAGCTTTTCGGGGTCGATATCAATATTGAAAGCGCAGGCAAAATAGAAAGCGAGAGCCTCCTTAACGCTTGCCGAGCGGTTGAATTCGGGATAGTTCTCGTCAACATATTTGCTGACATCTCCGTTGAACGAAGCGAGAATGACCCTGCCGAAAAGATTCAGCTCTTTCAGAACCTCATAGAATTTGTCAACGGCTTTTTTGCCGATTTCGCCGCTGTTTTTGATGTCGATGCTGTATAAATAGCCTTTTTTGCTTTCGAGAAATTCAAGAAGCTTGTCAAGGCTCAATGCCTTCAGATTATCGGGGATTTCGCCGAGCCTGAGTCCCTTGAAAGGCTGTTTATTTTCCGAATCAACATAATTTTCGCCGAAATTCAGCTCGCTGATTTCGTCAAACGTCTTTGTTTCGGGGTGAATATCTTTTTCGCCGAAATGCTCTCTTGCGTTGCTCGTTCTGTCAAGCGTTTTGTCGTGAAGAACAATCAGCTCATCGTCTTTTGTCAGATGAACGTCAAATTCAAAAAGGTCAACATCAAAATCATTGCTTTCGGCGCATTTTTCAAAAGCCATAAGAGTGTTTTCGGGGGCAATCGACGCTCCCGAACGGTGGGCGGCAACGAGCGCGCCGTCTTTTGTTACGAGCGGATTTTCTCTGCCCTTTGAGGGCTTCTCTCTTGCAGGGAAAAAAGAGGTTATAATCCCTGCCGAAATAACAGCCGATGCCGCCGCAGAAGCGTATTTAACGGCTTTAAGGGCGGTTTTTAAAACTTTGTTTTTCATTCTTTTCATTTCCCCGGTTCTGATAAAAAACAGATTAAAGGTCAATTCCGTGACGAAACCGACCGATAATCTGTTTTTGTCTTAATTATAGCTTAATTACATCATTTCGGAAAGCTGAACGGGTCTGCCCTCCGCAACGGATTTCTTAGCTGCAAGAGCAACAAGAATTGAGTTGAGGCCGTCCTCACCGGTGGTGGGAGTTGCCTTGCCCTCAAGAACTGCGTCAACGAACTGAAGCATTTCGTCTCTGAAAGACTGCATGTATCTTTCAAGGAAGAAATAAAGAGGCTTGTCGCCGACAACGCCGTCTTCACCCATGAATACAACATTGGTCGGAGTGTCGTTGGAGGCAACCGCTGCGCCCTTGCTTCCGAAAACTTCGATTCTCTGGTCGTAGCCGTAAGCGGCACGGCGGCTGTTATCGATAACGCCGATTGCGCCGTTTGCAAATTTAAGGCTGATAACCGCCGTGTCAACATCGCCGGCTTCGCCGATTGCGGGGTCAACAAGGCAGGTTGCGTTTGCATAAACTTCCGTAACCTCGCTGCCTGCAAGGAAACGGGCCATGTCAAAATCATGGATCGTCATGTCAAGAAACATTCCGCCGCTGACTGCCGAATATTCTGCCGGCGGGGGAGCGGGGTCTCTCGAAGTGATTTTGACGATATGAACATCGCCGATTTTGCCGTCGTTAACCATTGCTTTAACATTAGCAAAGTTATGGTCAAAGCGGCGGTTAAAGCCAACCTGAAGCTTAACGCCTGCTTTTTTAACTGCGTCAATAACCGCATTAACCTTTGCGGGGGTGAGGTCAACGGGCTTTTCGCAGAAAATATGCTTGCCTGCCGCAGCGGCTTCGATTGCTATGTCAGCGTGAGTATCAGTTGAGGAGCAAACGAGAACTGCTTCAACCTCGGGGTCAGCGAGCATCTGCTTGTAGTCGTCATAAATCTTCGGAATGTTAAGCTCCGAGGCGACTTTTTCGGCGTTAGCCTTGAAAACATCTGTGATTCCGACAACTGTTGCGGTCGGAACATTGTATGTTATCGACTTCGCATGAAGGGAACCGATTCTTCCGGCACCGATGATGCCGATTTTAAGCTGCTTCATTATGTCAGTCCTTTCTGTTGAAATATCGGGGAATAACCCCAAAAGAACAGATTAATTTTAACACATATTATTACCTAAATCAACAGAAAACTGAGCTTTATTTCAAAAATTTTTGCTTTGTCGCCATGCCGCCCCTGATGTGCCTTTCGGCTTTGTTTATATCAAGGATTTTACGCACATCTTTGTATAGAGCGGGATTCAGCTTTTTAAGCCTCTCTGAAACATCCATATGTACCGTGCTTTTTGAAACCCCGAATTTTTTAGCCGCAGCTCTGACCGTGGTTTTGTTTTCAACGATATATTCAGCCAGTTCAATGGCTCTTTGCTCAACAATGCCTTTCAAATGCAGCCCTCCCATGTTGACCTGTCATTAGCATATTATGAAAGCCGACTTCGGAATATTACAGAGAACAGTCGGAGTAAAAACGGTAAGTCAAAAATAAATATAGATATTACTTTAGAAGTTTTATAGAATTGTTGACATATTTCACAAAAAATGCTATATTTAATATGCATATCATAAAATGAACGGAAGCGATTTATTAAATGAGAAAAGACGGACTTGCAACAAGGAAAAAGATTCTTTCGGTCTGCGTCAGGCTATTTATTGAGCAGGGATATAAAGAAACCTCGGTCAGCCGGATTATTGAAGAAGCGGGAATATCAAGGGGTAGCTATCAGAATCAGTTCCCGACCAAGGACGAGGTTTTGATGGAGCTTGTGAAAACCATGTTCGGCGGTCAGTTCAGCATGGCGAGGAGCATTTCCGGCGAAAATTTGCCGCCGGTTTATGCCTATGCGGTTGAAACCGCAATTCAGCTGACGATAACGGAGCTTAACGATAATCTCAGAGAAATTTATCTTGAAGCCTACACTTTGCCCGATATCAGCGAATATATTTATCTGAACACTACGGCGGAGCTCAAGCAGATTTTCGGCAAGTATTTCCCCGATTATTCCGAAAGTGATTTTTATGAGCTTGAAATCGGAACTGCGGGGCTTATGCGAAGCTATATGGCGAAAAAATGCAGCATTCATTTTCCGTTTAACCGAAAAATCGAGCGGTTTCTCGCTTCTTCAATGCGGGTATTCAAGGTTCCCGAGGAAGAACAGCAAAAGGTGATTGCCTTTGTTTCGGGTCTTGACCTGAAAGCAATTGCAACCGATGTTCTTCAGAGACTTTTCGCAATGCTTGAAATGAAATATGATTTCAAGCTCTCGCCCGAAACCGAAGCAAATTTAACAATTCAAAAAAATAATTAAGCAAAAATATAATAATTTTAAGGAGTGCATGACTATGTATCGCAAATTGACCGCATTGGTTCTCAGCCTGAGCATTTTAATCGGTATAATGCCGATTATCAATCTGAATGCAAA
>JBJEQC010000149.1:0-14767 GCA_051881555.1 Acutalibacteraceae bacterium | reverse complement strand
CGGTCAAGCTTTTCGATGAACGCTTTTCCTGCAAGCAGAAGAATGACGGCGGTTGTTGCCGCATGGGAGAGGTTGAACGGCACGCCCGAAGCGTAAATCGAAAGTATCTGTTTGAGAGAAAAATCGGTTGCCATCATCAGCACCGAGCTTATATCGACAATCAGTCCGTAAATGACGAAGCACAGTATTCCGCCGACAGCGGCGAGAATCAGGCGGTTATTGCGGACTTTTTTGTTGCAGAAAATGAAACCTGCCGCAAGCCCGACGGTTCCCATGGCGAGCATCTGAAACGGAGTCCACGGGCCTTGCCCGAAAAGGAAATTTGAAACGAACATCGAGAGCGCTCCGCAGATAAAGCCCGACTGTGCGCCGAAGCACGCCGCAGTAATGATAACAATGGCGCAGGTCGGCTTGATGGTCGGCAGAGAAAAGAAAGCCGCTCTTGATGCGGCGGCAAGCGCAGACATGCAGGCGAGAACGGCAAGCTCCCTTGCCGAGGGTCTGCTTTTTTCAAATGAAACAAGAAGCGGAAGGCACGAAACGGCGATAATCAGCACCGCCATGAGGTAATAATACTCCTTACCGCTCAGAAATCTGTTAAGAACGCATGCGGCGGCAATCAGCAGAGCCGCAGTTATGACCGAAAGCACGGCGGCTTTTTTACTGCTCAAAGAGAAAGATTTTCTCTGCAAAGCGAAATCACATCCTTGTCCGTTACGCAGTTTTCAAAAATATGGCGTGAGAGCTTGTTGGCCGAGGTGGTGTAGAAGCTGTTGCCCGCAAAAAAGCTGTTGGCGTCGCTGACGCATACTGCCTGAGAATCGAAAATCATGGTGCAGAAATCGGCGTTTGCGGCGCAGAACTCGATATCATGCGAAATCATAATAACGGTCTTGCCGTTTTCGCGAAGCCTGCGGAGAATTTCGGCAAAGGTGAGCTTAAATTCGCAGTCCAAGCCCTTTGTCGGCTCGTCGAGAAGTAAAATATCGGGGTCTTTGAGCAGAAGCTTTGCAAGAGCCGTTCTCTGCTGTTCTCCGCCGCTCAGGTCGTAGGGGTGGCGTTCAAGCAGAGCGGAAACGCCGCAAAGGCGGGCAATTTCATCTGTTTTTTCTTTGTCCGCTCCCATTTCTTCAAGCTCCGCCGATACCGTTTTTCGGGTGAAAAGCGCCTGAGGATTCTGCGGCATGGCGAGCACCCGTGCGGAGGATTTTTTAATATTTTCGCCGAAAAATGAAATTTTACCCGAAAGCGGCTTCAATTCCCCCGTGAGAAGGCGGATAAGCGTTGATTTGCCCGCTCCGTTGCATCCCGTAACCGCAAAAATGCTGTTTTTGGGAACGCTCAGACTGAGATTTTCGAGTATGTTTTTGCCGTTTTTATCATATCTGAAAAATAAATTCTTTATTTCAACTGCCGTTCCTTGATTTCTGAACTCGGGAACGGTGATTTTTTTTGACTTGATTTCTTTATTCTCAAAAACAGAAGAAAGCCATTTTGCGCTCTCGTTGACGGAGAGCGGAGTTTTTCCCTTGCCGCCGAGAGCGGAGTGGATTCTGACCCCCGAAGGCATTGCAAGGCTGATAAAGCCGCCGATTTTGTCGGAATGATTGCTGAGCTCCGAGGGAGGGCAGTCAGCGGCAACAGCGCCGCCGTCCATGACGATAACACGGCTTGCATAGCCGAAAGCTTCTTCAAGGCGGTGTTCGGTCATGATTACGGTCGTGCCGAGGTCACGGTTGATTTTTGAAACGGTTGAGAGAAAATTTTCTGCGGCAACGGGGTCAAGCTGAGAGGTCGGCTCGTCGAGAATCAAAAGGTCGGGTGAGGTTGCCATAACGGAGGCAAGGTTCAGAAGCTGTTTCTGACCGCCCGAAAGCTCCGAAATTTTTTTGTCAAACCAATTGCCGATTCCGAAATATGAAGCCATTTCCGCAACTCTGAGCCGAATGGAATCCGTGCTCATGCCGAGATTTTCAAGGCTGAAAGCCATTTCATGCCACACCTTGTCGGTCACAATCTGACTTTCGGGGTCCTGCATGACAAAGCCGATTTTTTCTGCGGCTGTTCGCTCGCTCAGTTCGTCAACGGGCGTTCCGTCAAAAAGAACCTCGCCGCTACGCTTGCCCGATGGCAGAAGATTTTTCTTGAGGTGACGGAGCAGAGTGGTTTTTCCGCAGCCGCTTCTGCCGCAGATAACAACAAATTCACCCCTGCCGATGCCGAAGCTGATATCATTCAGCGCTTTCTCATCGGAAAGAGGATAGGCAAAGCTCAGGCTTTTGCATACAATCTGTTCCATTTTATCACCTCCGAAGCGTCATATATTAAAGGTAAAAAGCAAAGCAGGGCGTATGCCGCCGACGATGCGATGAGGGCGGGAGTGAAGCCGCCGAGCAGAATTATCGGATTATAGAGAGCCTGAACCGCTCCGCAGAGCTTTGCGGCGGCAACCGGGATTACGGCGGCGACCGTTGCGACAATCAGAACCGTATCGGCGGGCGAGAGCTTATATCTTGAATAGCTTGTTCTGCCTTTCAGACCGTAACCCCTTGATTTCATTGAGTCTGCGGTATCGATTCCGTGCTCAAGCGCACGGGTGATAACGCCCGAAACGGCGGCGCAGCCGTTTTTGATTTTTGTGATTTTTCCGCCCGATTCTTCAAGACCTGCGCCCTTTCTTGCACTGAGCGCTTCTCCGAGCTGCCTTGAATAGAGCGGAACAAACCTCAGGGTCATCATAACGAGCAGAGCAAGGTGCGGCAGACGCTTGCCGAAAAGATGAAGAATTTTATCCTCGGTCATTACCTCGTTCCAGCAGATGAACCACAGCATCATTGTGACAATTGTAACGCCTGTTACTGCGCCGTAGACGATTGATTCAAGTGTCAGATTGTTTCCGCTAGGAAAAGTATAAAGCACCGTCACTCCGTAATGCGAAACAAGGGCGTTAATCAGCGTGACGAACGCCGCAAGAGGCAGCAGGGCGAAGAAAAATGTTTTCAGCACGGATTTCCCTTTGAGCCTGACGGCATAGGCAAGAGAAGAAACGAGGGAGAGAGCAATGAATACGGGATGATTCAGAACGAGAGAAAAAGCAATAACGGCGGCAAAATATAAAAAGCCGACCGCAGGATGACTGCGTGCAAAAGCGCCGTTCATTTGATTTTCCCCCTTTCCGAAAAAATAAAAACCTCTCTGCATGAGCAGAGAGGCAGAGCATACAAATATGCAAACTTCCGTTACGCCACCCTCCGCTTGCCCGAAGGTCGCTTAACAATATCGATTATCCGATAAAAGGTTTTCCGGCTATAGTAACCGCTGATTAAATCGGGTTACACTAACGGCAATGGCTGTTGCGACGGAATTTCACCGCTCTTTCCCTTTTTGAATAACAATATTCGATTAGCAGTTAACATAATAGCACCAAAACCGAATAATGTCAATTTTTATTTGTTGCCGCCCATGATGGCTTCGTCAATGGCTTCTGCGGCGTTTTTGCCTGCGCCCATGGCGAGGATAACGGTTGCGGCACCCGTAACGGCGTCACCGCCCGCATAAACCTTGTCTTTTGAGGTGTGGCCTGTTTCGTCATAGGTGATGATTCCTCCCCAGGGCTTTGTCTCAAGTCCGGGAGTGGTTGCCTTGATGAGTGGGTTCGGAGAAGTGCCCAGAGCCATGATTACGCAGTCAACATCAATGCTGAAACCGCTTCCGTCAACGGGAATGGGTCTGCGGCGGCCCGATGCGTCGGGTTCGCCAAGCTCCATCATAACGCACTTGATTCCGGTAACATTGCCGTTTTCATCGCCGACGATTTCAACGGGATTGGTGAGGGTTCTGAAATTGATGCCCTCCTCCATGGCGTGATGAACCTCCTCACGGCGTGCGGGAAGCTCCTCCATGCTTCTTCTGTAGATGATATCAACCTGAGCGCCCAGACGCCTTGCACATCTTGCGGCGTCCATGGCAACGTTGCCGCCGCCTATAACAGCCGCTCTGAGCGTATGCTCAACGGGAGTTTCTCCGTTATTCTTATATGCTTTCATCAGGTTCATTCTCGTCAGGAACTCGTTGGCGGAATAAACGCCCTTGAGGTTTTCACCGTGGATGCCCATGAATTTGGGAAGGCCTGCGCCCGAACCGATGAAAACGGATTCAAAGCCGTAATCGTCAATCAGCTCGTCAATTGAAAGCGTCTTGCCGATAACGATGTTTGTTTTGATTTCAACGCCGATTTCTTTAAGGCCGTCAATTTCCTTTTGGACAATCGCTTTGGGAAGTCTGAATTCGGGGATGCCGTAAACGAGAACGCCGCCTGCGGTGTGGAGAGCTTCAAAAACCATAACTTCATAGCCTTTTTTGGCAAGGTCGCCTGCGCAGGCAAGACCTGCGGGGCCCGAGCCGACAACGGCAACCTTATGACCGTTGGATTCGGGCTTTTCGGGCTTCTCGGTTGAATTGGCGTTATGATAATCGGCAACGAATCTTTCAAGTCTGCCGATGGCAACGGGCTCGCCCTTGATTCCTCTGACGCATTTTCCCTCGCACTGATTTTCCTGAGGGCAGACTCTGCCGCAGACTGCGGGGAGAGATGAAGATTTTGAAATAATCTTATAAGCGTTTTCAAATTCGCCCTTTGCAACCTCGGCTATAAACTCGGGGATATAAACCCTGACGGGGCAGCCGCCGACGCAGGGCTTGTTTTTGCAGTTCAGGCAACGGCCTGCCTCTTCAATTGCCTGCTCGGGAGTGTAGCCGAGAGAAACCTCTTTGAAGTTTTTGCTTCTGACCTCGGGGTTCTGCTCAGGCATCGGAGTTTTATTTTTTGACATGTTAGGCATTTTATTTTACCTCCTGACCGAACAGTCTGCAGGCCTTGTCACGAGCCTGTGACTCAAAATCACGGTACATGGTGTTTCTTTCGATTGCTTCGTCAAAGTCAACGAGATGGCCGTCAAACTCGGGGCCGTCAACGCAGGCGAATTTGGTTTCGCCGCCGACGGAAAGGCGGCAGCCGCCGCACATTCCCGTGCCGTCAATCATAATCGGGTTCATCGAAACAATTGTCTTGACCGAATATTCCTTTGTGAGCATGCTGACGAATTTCATCATAACAAGCGGACCGATAGCGATAACCTCGTCGTATTTATCGCCCGAGTCGAGAAGTCTCCTGAGAGCTTCGGTAACAAGGCCCTTTTCGCCTGCCGAGCCGTCGTCGGTCATAAGAATATATTCCGAGCTGTTCTTTGCAAATTCATCGCCGAGGATAACGAGATCCTTTGAGCGGAAGCCTGCGATAACATGAACCTCACAGCCCTGAGCATGGAGCTTTTTGGTTACGGGATAAGCAATTGCACAGCCTACGCCGCCCGCAACAACGGCAACTCTTTTAAGACCCTCGGTCTTGGTTGCTCTGCCGAGAGGGCCGACAAAATCGTGGAGCTTATCGCCCTGCTGAAGATGACCGAGCTTTTCGGTTGTTGCTCCGACAACCTGAAAAATAATTGTAATCGTGCCCTTTTCCCTGTCATAATCGGCAACGGTGAGGGGAATTCTTTCGCCCTCTTCATCAACTCTGAGGATGATGAACTGACCGGGCTCTGCCTTTTTCGCAACGAGCGGAGCACGGATTTCCATGAGGCAAACCGTGGGGTTGAGCATTTCTTTTTTCATTATATCAAACATAAAACATACCTCCGAAAAAAGGCTGCCGAAAAAAATCCGGCAGCCGAAGTTGATAAATCAGAAATCAACCTTAGTGTCATAATAGCAGCATTTAAGCAGCTTTTCCATTTCTTCCTGAGAGGGCTGACGGGGGTTGGAGCCTGTGCAAGCGTCTGCAATTGCGTTCTTTGCAATTTCGGGAAGCTTTGCAAGGAAAACATCCTCGGGAACGAAGCCCTGCTCCGTGGGGTAGCTGTCAGCGCCGTAGTTCTTGATGCAATGAGGAATGTTGAGCTTATCGTTCATGCCTCTGAGATATTCGATAAGAAGCTGAACCTTCTCCTCAACGGTGCTTCCGCCGAGGTTCATGAAGTCGGCAATCTTTGCGTAACGCTTTGCCGCTGTCTCATCCTTTGCGTTGAACTCGATAACCTTGGGAAGATACATTGCGTTTGCTGCGCCGTGGATGATGTGAGCGCCGTAGTCTGCGAATGCAGCGCCGGTCTTGTGAGCCATTGAGTGAACGATGCCGAGAAGTGCATTTGAGAACGCCATGCCTGCAAGGCACTGAGCATTGTGCATTTTTTCACGGCACTCTGAGTTGCCGTTATATGAATCAACAAGGTTCTCCTGAATCATTTCGATTGCATGGAGAGCGAGGGGATCAGTGTAGTCGCAGTTGCAGGTTGAAACATAAGCTTCGATTGCATGGGTCATAGCGTCCATGCCGGTGTGAGCAACGAGCTTCTTGGGCATTGTTTCTGCAAGCTCGGAATCAACGATTGCAACATCGGGAGTGATTTCAAAGTCAGCGATGGGATATTTGATGCCCTTCTGATAGTCGGTGATGATTGAGAATGCCGTAACCTCGGTAGCCGTGCCCGAAGTTGAGGGGATGGCGCAGAAATGAGCCTTTTTGCGAAGAGCGGGAATTCCGAAAACCTTGCACATATCCTCAAAGGTGATTTCGGGATACTCATATTTAATCCACATTGCCTTTGCGGCGTCGATGGGTGAGCCGCCGCCCATTGCAACGATCCAGTCAGGCTCATACTCAAGCATAACCTGAGCGCCCTTCATAACGGTTTCAACCGAGGGATCAGGCTCGATGCCTTCAAAGAGCTTGACCTCCATGCCTGCTTCTTTAAGGTATTCAACCGCTTTGTCGAGGAAGCCGAATTTCTTCATTGAGCCGCCGCCGACGCAGATGATAGCTTTCTTGCCGGGAAGTGTTTTAAGAGCTTCAAGGGAGCCCTTGCCGTGATAGAGATCTCTGGGAAGTGTAAATCTTGCCATAATTTGTTACCTCCTGATATTTTTTATTCTTTACGGTCTAAAGCTTATCACAAAGGCGGCGAAAAGTGAAATGCAAAAAATATATATCGGTATTACTTTATTGATATATATGTATCAATTCAGCTATGAAACGGGTAATTTTGCCTTTTAAACAAAAAATATTTTCATGTGTTGAAAAATCATAACAAGTGTGCTATTATTTACAAATCAGCTTATAAAAATATTATTATGGGGTTATCGCAAATGAAAAAAGTCTTTTCGAGAACAAGAACCATTGCTCTCGGCTTTATGATTATAATTGCCGTCGGAACAATACTTCTTTCGCTGCCGATTTCGTCCCAGACGGGCGAGAGCGTCGGCTTTGTGCCCGCTCTTTTCACGGCGGTTTCGTCCTCCTGCGTTACGGGGCTTGTTGTTCTGAACACGGCAACGGCATGGACGCCGTTTGCTCAGGTTGTTATTCTGATTCTGATTCAGATAGGCGGCCTTAGCTTTATGACGATTGCAACCACATTTTCGCTCATTCTCAGGAGAAAAATGGGTCTGAGAGAGCGGGAAATAATGGTTGAAAGCATTAACGCCGAGCATATCGGCGGCATAATGCAGCTGACGAAAGAAATTATAATCGGCACGGCGATTTTTGAAAGTGCGGGAGCGATTCTTCTTGCAACCCGATTCATTCCCCGCTTCGGCTTGCCGAGAGGAATCTGGTATTCCGTTTTTCATTCGGTTTCGGCGTTCTGCAACGCAGGCTTTGACCTTATGGGAACGGACACGCCATATATTTCGCTTTGCGAATTTTCGGATGACGTTGTGGTCAACTTCACTCTTTCCGCTTTAATAATAATCGGCGGTATCGGCTTCCTGGTCTGGGACGATCTGAGAAAGAAAAAGCTGAAATATAAATATTATCAGCTTCACACAAAGATTGTGCTTGCAGTAACGGCGGCTCTGCTCGTTATCCCGACAATTCTGTTTTTGATTTTTGAGCACAATTTCACAAACGAGGGCTTGAGCTTCGGCCACAGCCTGCTCAATGCGTTTTTTGATTCCGTAACGGCAAGAACGGCAGGCTTTAACACGACCGACACGGCGGCGCTTTCGCCTGCGAGCAAAATCATGACGATATTCCTGATGTTCGTCGGCGGTTCGCCGGGTTCAACGGCGGGCGGCATCAAGACAACCACCCTTGCGGTTATCGCCGTTTCAACCTTTAACGGAATAATGCGCCGTGAGTCAAAGGGCGTGTTCGGCAGACGGTTTGAGAAGGACGCAATCCACAAGGCAAGCTCGGTTGTTTTCACGAATATCACCCTTGCGATAGTCGGCGTGCTTGCAATCTGCGCAGTTCAGCCGACGCTTGCAATTGAAGATGTTGCGTTTGAATGCGTTTCCGCAATCGGAACGGTCGGAATGTCAACGGGCATAACCCGTGACCTTGAAACAGCCTCAAGGCTGATAATTGCGTTTCTGATGTTCTGCGGCAGGGTCGGCAGCGTTTCGTTCGCCCTTGCGTTAATGGACAGAAGAGCGTCCCCGCCGGTTAAAAATCCGAGAGAAAAAATAACAATCGGTTAGGATTATTACCGTTACCCTAATTTTGAAAGGATAGGAAAAATGAAATCTTTTTTAATTATCGGAATGGGCGGCTTCGGCCATCATCTTTGCGAAAGCCTTGCCAAAAAAGACTGCGAGATAATGATAGTTGACGAAAAAGAGGAAGCCGTTGAGGACATGCTTTCATATGTTGTCAGCGCAAAAATAGGCGACTGCACGAAAATTGAGGTTTTGAAGTCCTTTGATATTCCGTCGTTTGACACCTGCTTTGTCTGCATCGGCGAAAACTTTCAGAACAGCCTTGAAATAACCAGCCTGCTCAAAGAATGCGGCGCAAAAAAGGTTATCAGCAAGGCGGACAGAGACATTCAGGAGAAGTTTTTGCTCCGCAACGGCGCCGATGCCGTTATTTATCCCGAAAAGAACATGGCGGAGCGTTATGCGATTCGTGAGAGCAGTGAGCACATCTTCGATTATATCAATCTCGGCGGAGAATATTCGATTTTTGAAATTGATGTGCTTGATAAATGGGTCGGCAAGACCGTCAAGGAGCTGAATTTCAGAGTCAAATATAATCTCAGCGTGCTTGCAACCAAAAACGGGAGCACGGTTAACCCCGTCATTACGGGCGAGCGGAAGTTTGCAAAGGATGAGCACCTGCTTGTTCTCGGCAAAGAAGAGGATGTCCGCAAGCTGACGAAATAATTTCGTTGACAAAAGCAATAAGATAATGTAATATTAATATAAATAAAATAACGGAGGTAATTATTATGGTTTTAGCTGCTGTCGGCAAAAACGGCACAGGCAAGGATTTCTTCCTTGAATATGTTGCAAAAACTTACGGCTTCCCGATGATTTCAATCGGCGATGTTGTCAGAGAGCTTGCGGCAAAGGACGGTCTTGAGCTTACCAGAGACAATCTTCACGCAACCTCAAAAAAGTATATGACCGCTAACGGTCAGACATTTTTCCCCGAAATGATAGTCAAAAAAATTAAGGAGTCGGACAGCCCGAATTTCCTTGTTTCAGGCATCCGCCCGCCCTCGGACATCGAGGTATTCAAGAAGGCTTTCGGCGATAAATTCGTTCTTGTTGATGTTGTTATCAGCGACGACGAGGTTCGTTATCAGAGAATGCTTGCCAGAGGCTCGGAGCGTGACGGCAAGAGCGTTGAAAAGCTTCGTGAAAACGATATCCACGAGGAAGAAATTTTCCACACCAGCGAGTCAGAGAAAATGGCTGACTATATTATGAAGAACGACGGTACGGTTGACGATTTCTATGCCGGAGTCAAGGATTTCTATGAGAATTATCTCAAGGCAAAGCTTGACTGATAAGGAAATGGTGCAGTCGCACTAAGCGAAGACCAAAAGGAACAGATTTAATAGGATAATAAAAAGCAACTTGTATTGTCGATTCATCATCGTGTAATACAGGTTGTTTTTATTTTTTATATTCGGAATTGCTTTTTCGTCAACTCTAACAAAAAGACGGGCTGTTTTTAGTTGAAATTGTTGTCTTTAAAATATATTTTAAAAGTGATATAATCTTTATACGGCTCTTATTTACCGTTCTCTCGGAAGTGATTGCGGAAAAAAGAACCTGCTAATTTCATAAGGAGAAAATTATATGAACAATCGTTTCTTTTGTGCAAAAGAAAACGGCAAGCTTGATTACGGCAGAACCGCTTTGACGGGCTTCGGTTTTCTTGCCGCTTCGATTGCATGGGCAATCTACGACCCCTACATAACCAAGATTCTGAATCATCTGCTCAACGCTTCGCCGACCGTTACGGCGTGGAGCAATACGCTTGTTGAAAAGATGCCGTTCCTTGCGAGCTTTGCGGCTTCGCAGGGTGAGGATGTTGTTCTTGCCGGCGGCGGTTTCACCCTTGTTCCGCTGTTTATCGGTATCATAATGACATTCGATAACATCTTCGGCGTTATTTTCCAGCCGACCTTCGGCAAGCTTTCAGACCGCTGTCATTCAAGGTTCGGCAAGCGCCGCCCGTTCATTCTTTTCGGCGCTCCGATTTCTGCGGTTCTGTTCGCATTGATTCCCATTGTATTCCTTAAGACACGCAGTCTGCCCCTTACGATGGTATTTATCATCCTTTTTGTTTTCGTCATGTCGCTGTGGCGTGCGCCCGTTGTTGCGCTCATGCCCGACCTGACTCCTCCGAGCCTGCGAAGCGAGGGCAACGCAGTTATTAACCTCATGGGCGGTCTCGGCAGTGCAATCGGCATGGTTGCAGGCACTCTTGCAATCATTCTCTGCGGCCTGTTTACGGGCTTGACAAAAGAGCAGATAAAGGCTGACGAAACAGTATCTTTCCCCTATGTTTTTGCAATCGGTGCAGTAATTATGATAATCGGCATGCTCGTTATCATGCTGTTTGTCAAGGAGCCCGACAGCAGAATCCACATTCAGGGCGAGGTCAATAAACAGCTTGACGCCGACGCAAGAAGAAAAGCGGAAAAAGAGGCTAAAAAAGCCGAAAAGGCGGCAAGAAAAGCTCAGAAGCTCTCAAAGGGCGAGAGAAAGAGCCTTGTTTTCATGCTTGCGGCTCTGTTCTTCCTTTTCTGCGGAAGCAACGCAATCACCACCTTCTTCTCACTTTTTGCCCAGGAGATTCTCCACATGATAACCTCCGAGGCAACCATAATCATGCTTATATTTGCCGTTGTTGCGGCAATTGCGGCTCTGCCCGCAGGCAAGATGGGCAAGAAAATCGGCAGAAAGAAGACTATCATTGCAGGTCTTGCAATCTTCCTTTCGGCATTTGTGATTTTCTTCTCGATTTTCCTTGTTATGCTCGGCAGACAGAATATGTCAATCGGCAATTATGTTACCGTTAACAATGCCTACACTTCAATCAACGACAAGGTCAATGCCTATAATTCAGAGCTTGCCGACGCCGCAAAAGAGAATAATATCACTCTCGGCGAGGGCGACACTCTTGTTATGGACACCTATGTTGAATATGTCAAGGCTAAAGAGGCAAACGGCGACCTTTCGGGCTACGGCTCGGTTTATGCCGACTTTGACGCCATGCTTAACGCCGAGAATCCCGAAATCATCAACGGAATCAGGAAAGTTGCGGTTTCAACGCTTGAGCTTTCCGAGCAGTCAAGCTTCGGCGAAGCGCTTGAAGCTGTCAGCTCAAGCGTCCGTGATGTTACGAGAATCCTCAGAATCCTCATTTATCCCGTTCTTATTCTCGGCGGTGCGGCTAATATGTTCATCACCGTTAATACCTTGCCGCTCGTTCTTGAAATCGGCGGACTTGACAAGGTCGGAACCTTTACGGGCTACTATTACACAGCCACATTCTCGGCTCAGATTGCTTCCCCGATTGTTTACGGTATTGTCAGAATGTTCTCGGGAACGTATATGTCGCTGTTCTACTATGCGCCCGTGGCGTTCGCCGCTTCGATTCTCTGCATCCTGCTTGTCAAGCACGGCGAGGCAATTCCCGACGAAGTCATCAAGGAAGCGGAAGAAAACGATTAACGACATCCTCCGCCGATCTTTGAAACTGCGGGGCGTTCCGCAAGCCACGCAGCGGAGATTTTCGGCAAACATACATCCTTCTATAAAAGTCAAGGGCATCGGTATTTCCGATGCCTTTGGCTTTTTTTCGGGCGGTCTTGTTTTTTGACAATTTATATGGTATTATATTTCGGAAAAAGAGAGGTGATTCGGTGTTTGCAAGAATTAACAGCATGGGTCTTTTCGGCATTGACAGCTACATGGTCGGCGTTGAGGTCGATTACGGTCAGGGGCTTCCGAGAATCGATGTTGTCGGTTTGCCCGATACCGCCGTTAACGAATCCCGCAACAGAGTTCGCTCCGCAATCAAAAACAGCGGCTACGAATTTCCGCAGAGCCGGATCACGATAAACCTATCACCTGCCGATGTCCGCAAGGAGGGTCCCGTTTATGATTTGCCGATTCTGATTGCGATTCTCAAAGCGGGCAGACAGCTTGACTGCAATATTGACGACTGCGCCTTTGTCGGCGAGCTGTCGCTTGACGGCCTTGTGCGGCACGTCAACGGAGCCTTGCCCATGGTTATCAGAGCGCAGAAAAGCGGAATCAAAAGAGTGTTTGTTCCCGCTTCAAACGCCCGTGAAAGCTCGGTTGTTGAGGGAATAGAAATATATGCGGTTGAAAATGTCCGTCAGGTTATCCGCTTTCTGAAAGGCGAGGAGAGCTTATCCCCGGTAAAATTTGACCCCGACGAAGAAATGATTAATCATGTGCCACTGCCCGATTTCAGAGATGTAATGGGTCAGCAGGAGGCAAGGTATGCCCTTGAAATTGCGGCGGCGGGAGGACATAATGTTATCATGGTCGGCCCTCCCGGCTCGGGCAAAAGCATGCTTGCAAAGCGTCTGCCGTCGATACTTCCCGACATGACCTTTGAAGAAAGCTTGCAGACAACGGAGCTTTATTCGATTGCGGGAGCATTGCCCGAGGGAGTTTCCCTCATCAGGGAACGCCCGTTTCGTTCGCCTCACCATACGGTTTCGCCCGCAGGCCTTTCGGGCGGCGGAGCTATTCCGAGACCGGGCGAAATATCCCTTGCACATAACGGCGTTCTGTTCCTTGACGAGCTTCCCGAATTTTCACGAATTGCAATGGAAGTGCTCCGTCAGCCTATTGAGGACGGAAAAATCACCATATCCCGTGCGAGCGCATCGCTGACTTATCCCTGCTCGGCAATGATAGTCTGCGCCATGAATCCCTGCCCCTGCGGCTTCCACGGCCACCCGAAACGAAAATGCACCTGCCCCGAGGGAGCGGCAAAGCGTTATCTTTCAAGGATTTCGGGGCCTCTGCTTGACAGAATAGATATTCACATTGAGGTTCCGCCCGTTGATTTCGACAAGCTTTCGAGCAAAATGCCGTCGGAATGCTCTGCGGATATCAAAAAGAGAGTCAACGCCGCAAGAAAGCTTCAGCAGGAGAGACTTGCGGGCACGGGAGTTTCGTGCAACGCAAAAATGGATTCGGCATTGACCCGCAGATTCTGCCGTCCGACCGCTCAGGCAATGGCTTTGCTTGAAAGCGTTTTTGAAAAGCTTGACCTCTCGGCAAGGGCATACGATAAAATTCTGAGAATTGCAAGAACGGTTGCCGACCTTGAGGGCTGTGAAACGATTGATTCAAGCCACATCGCCCAGGCGGTTCAGTTCAGAAGCCTTGACCGAAAGCTCTGGGGCAGATAATTTTAAGAGTTTGAATGTGATTAATATTATAAATATATAGTTTTGATATTGTAATTATCTGATTTTTAGGGGGATTTTCGCAATGGACAGACATACTCCCGAACAGCGCCGCAAAAATATGCAAGCTGTAAAAAACAAAGACTCAAAAATCGAAATGGCACTTCGTAAAGAATTGTGGGCGAGAGGCTTGCGATA
This sequence comes from Acutalibacteraceae bacterium, assembly GCA_051881555.1. Lineage (GTDB taxonomy): Bacteria > Bacillota > Clostridia > Oscillospirales > Acutalibacteraceae > CAG-177. Next base: position 821 of record JBJEQC010000149.1, on the reverse strand, counting down.
TCGCAAGAATGTCAAAAACATTTTCGGCAAACCCGATATTGCTTTTATCGGTAAAAAGGTCGCCGTGTTTTGCGACAGCGAATTTTGGCACGGTTACAACTGGGAAGAAAGAAAATCAGATTTCAAATCCAACCGGGATTTCTGGATACCCAAAATCGAGCGCAATATGCAGAGGGACAAAGAAGTAACCGAAAAACTTGAAGCCGACGGTTGGATCGTTCTGCGTTTTTGGGGCAAAGAGATAAAAAACAATCCCAGCAAATGTGCCGACAGAATTGAGAAGGCGGTTAAAGGAAACATGCCAAAATATAAATCCATAGATTTGTTTGCCGGCATCGGCGGTATTCGTTTGGGCTTCGACAGAGCGTTCGGTTCAAATATCGAAACGGTGTTTGTGAGTGAATGGGACGAAAACGCAAGAAAAACATATACCGCAAATTTCAAAGATAATTTCGAAATTGCCGGAGACATCACCGTGTTTGATGAAAAAGACGTTCCCGAGTTTGATATTTGTCTGGCAGGTTTTCCTTGTCAAGCATTCAGCATGGCGGGTCAAAGAAAAGGCTTTGAAGACAATTACAAAGGCATATGCCGAGGCAACCTGTTTCTTGATGTGGCAAGGATATGTGAGCATCACAAGCCGAAAGTTATTTTCTGTGAAAACGTAAAAGGTCTTGTTATTCACGACAAGGGTCGAACATTCAAAATCATTTGCGATACTTTTTCTCAACTCGGATATACCGTGCATTACAAAATACTTAACAGCAGGGATTTCGGAGTTCCTCAGAACAGAGAAAGAATTTATATCGTTGCCTTCAGAA
>JBJEQC010000148.1:0-3385 GCA_051881555.1 Acutalibacteraceae bacterium | reverse complement strand
AAAAAACTTCAAATCTTCTTTTTACTCCATCCGTCACGGCATACGCCGTGCCACCGGCAACCCGCACCCTCAAGAGGAAGGCTAAAAATACAATCAGCTTTTGCGGAACAATTATAATCGGTCATATGCGGAGCCTATCCTTGATTTGCGAAAAACGGGCGACCACGCAGGGTCGCCCCTACCTTCATGTGCCGCAGGCGCACTTCATTTCTTCATTTTTTCAGGCGGGAGAACGCAGTTCTCCCCTACGATTGAGCCGATGATTTTCGGAACGCCGGGTCGGAAAATCCGAAAACAATTCATAAAAAATTCCGCTATCAACAGTCTATCATAATAAAAAACAAAAGTCCTATGCAACCGGCATAGGACAAAAAGCCGCTGACGGTGTAAAATACTGTCAACGGCTTAATTATTTGCTCAGATTTCATCGATTTTGTCCGCCATTGCCGAAACCATGGCAACAAAGCGGCGGACTTTTTCGGGGTCTTTGCCTTGCAGGGAAGCGGAAATGTGAGAAAGCGCATCGCCGCCCTCAAAGATATCCGGCAAAAAAGCCGTCAAAGGAGGTGTTGACATGAACAAATGGAAGGTTTCTTACCTTGTAAACGGTGTGCGTTCCGAACAAATTGTTTCCGCATACGGTAGTTCGAATGCTCGCAAGATTGTTGAAAGTATGTATGCAGGTCAGAGAGTTCAGATTTTGTCTGTCACAAGAGTTTATTGATACCCCCCATTCTTTAAAGGCATATTCTGAAACATCAGCTCCCGAATCACAGCAATGCACTTCGGGAGCTTTTGTAAATAATCATTGCAAAATTTGTCAAAAAACAATATAATAATTTACGAGGTGAAAATTATGTTTTGTAAATCCTGCGGCAAGGAATTGCCTGACGAGAGTCAATTCTGCCCCTATTGCATGACAAAATTTGTTGAGGAGAAAAAGATTGAGCCGATACCGACGCCGGAAAAGAAGCCCAAAAAGAAGCTGATTTTAATAATAACCGCCGCCGTCCTGTGCGTTGCGCTCATCGTTTCGGGCATTGTCGTTATCCCGAAGCTTGCCAAAAAGAATGACGGAGCGGTTTCGGCAAACGGCTCTGCGGCCGCCGAATCCAACATCAAAAATTCCGATAAATCCGAAAAGAAGCTCTCGCCCGAAAATGACAGCCGCCTCGGCCTTATGAGCGTTAAGCTCCGCGGCGACGGCGTTGAGCTGAACGACACCGAAAAGCTGATTGTTCAGTATTTCGACACCGACTATTTCCGTGCGCCCTACAGCTCGCTTCAGCGTTATCCTCAGGTTTATAAAGGCGCTCAGATAAATTTTCTCTGCTATGTTACCAAAATCATTGAGAGCAACGACAAGGAATACACGGCTCTCGTTGAATACGAAGCATATAAAACTCCCGAGGATTTTTATAACGATACGGGTAACTTTGCGGTTATCAAAGGCACTCAGAGCGAAACGAGAATCATGGAGGGCGACAGCCTCTATCTTTACGGCAAATATGTTGATGTCAACACCTATACCGTTGACGGCAAGAGCTATACCGTTCCGACGGTCATGGTTAACCGCTATTCATATTTCATGTATTATGACATAGTCAGACCCATGTATTCGATGGAAGAAATCCGCTCGATGGCAAGATATATCTTCGGCGACGATCTGAAGCTCAGATATGCTCAGAACAGCGACAGGGAAGACGGCGATATTTACGATTTTGAATCGTATGAGGGTCTGTATTATGTTGCCGAGCTTGACAATCAGAGCAACGCCAATTTCACCAAGTATATGTTCTTCGCAGGCTACGGCGGATATATCATTGACTGCAAGTCCGAATATCCGATTGAAAGAAATCTGACTTTCTCGGCGGATTTCCAGCATTTTTATCTTGAAGTGTTTGACTATTCCCTCAAGGTCTATACGCTTGAATGCTATGACAGAGAGCTGAAAAAGGTATGGAGCCGTGAGTTTGACCAGACCACAAGCTCGGTTATCGACTACACAAAGGATAATATTTATCTTGTAGCCAACGGCAGTATGTATATAATTGATGCGGAAACGGGCGAAAATGCGGTTGAGCCGAAATATGTCGGCGCAAAATCCGAAATCAGAAAGCTTGAGGACGGAATTTTGCTTGTTTCTCACAAGAGCGCCGATGCGATAATGAAAACCGACCTTGTCGGCAATGTTCTCTGGACTGCAAATCTTTCATACGATATGCCCGAACCCGACACCCCCGAAAATATCCCCGTTGTTCAGATTATTGACGGCAATTATGTCATTCAGTATGACGCAAGAGTAAACGGAATGCCCAACGGAACCTACACGGCGGTTATAACTCCCGACGGCACGGTCGATTTTGACGGCGAAGCGTTTTAACTTAAAAGAGTGCGGCTTTTTTGACCGCACTCTTTTTTTGCCTGTTTTATTATTTTCAGACCGTGTCAATATATCTGTCGTTCTTTGAAGTTTTGCCGACGAGCAGGAAAGACACGGCAAACAGAATAACCACAAACGCCACGAAATACCACCCCGATTTCATTTCTTCCATGGTGGCGATATAGTCATAAGCTCCGTGAATCAGAGCGGGAATTATGACCGCAAAGAATCTCATTATTCCAGAACCGAAGCTGTTTCCCCTGTAGTCAAGCCGTTTTGCAATGCCGTAGAATATGCCCATGAACACTCCGAAGCAGGCGTGACCGGGTATGGCGGTAACCGCTCTGACAATTGCGGTTGAAAAGCCGTAAGTCAGAACATAATTGATGTTTTCCCAAAGCGCAAAACCGAGCGAGGTGAAAGCGGCATAAACAACGCCGTCATATTGGCAGTTGAATTCCGGGCTGTTCCAGGTGTATCTTTTCATCATTATGTATTTTGAGCTTTCCTCCGACAGGGCAACGATAACGAAATACAGTATCGCATTGTAGAGCACGGTGTTTTCTTCAACGAAATTGGAGAGAATCAGTTCTCCGACCCGTTCTTCAATCAGCGCAATCAGCGTTGCAAGCACGCCGCCGATAACCAGCTTCTTCATAAGCCACGGGCTTTCCTTTTCCCGCCGGTCCGATTTATATACCTTCACCATAAGGAAAATGGCGGGAACGACTGCCGCCGCTATGAGAATCCAATTGTACGTAATTATCGGTTTGAGTAAAAAATAAAACATAATATCCCTTCATTTTCAAAAGATATATTGATAAATCGCCCAAAAGTGAAATGCACTGCCGAGCAGAACAAAGACATGAAAAACAACATGAAGCCACGGTGTTTTTCTGCCCATGCCGCAAAGTATCGCTCCGATAACATAGCTGACGCAGCCCGCCAGAAGCAAATCGAAAGCCTGCATGTTTATCCTGTCAAGAATCGGGACAACGCTGA
>JBJEQC010000147.1:0-14813 GCA_051881555.1 Acutalibacteraceae bacterium | reverse complement strand
GGATGTTTTTTTGATTTTTTCTATTTTAGGGCTTGACTTTTAATAGTTAGTCTTTTCTAAGGAGGCCAACGAAGCAATAGCCTATTGCATGGGCTCCTTTGGCGACTCCCTCCGTCACGGCTTACGCCGTGCCACTCCTTTTCTAAGGAGGCTAATGATACAGCACGCTTTCGGCTGTGGGCTCCTTTGGCAAAGGAGCTGGCGCATATTTAAGGACAAAGAAACGAACTCACGCTTACGATTCTTTCTGGAATAATCTTATTTTGGATGTATCCTGGTGAATAACATCAAATCTTGGGAGTTCAACATTGACACCGCTTGCATTGAAGTGAAACTAATTGACAGTTCTATGGTTTCGATTGATTGAGATGCGGTTGAGAATGAATTTGACCGAAATATGTATGAGGTATCGGAACTTGATTATCTTAATCTGCAATGAACCGATTAGTTATGTTGAACTATTGTTAAGCGGTAAAATGGAATAATATTTGAGAAACAGCAGTTATCACACGCCGTTATCGGAATAGAGGGAAACAGAACTGAAACACCCGGTCTACTTCAACTCAGAATTCGACCCGTAAACGGCATTATATGCAAAATCGAGGCTGCAGGTCATAATATACACCCCTTAATCACCGTGCTCGTAAACCGTTGATATATAAGCGTTTCAGAAGCCATTTTTAAAAATCCGAATTAATCATTCAGAACTTTTATTTTGTTTAAATATTAATAACAGTCAAGCAGGTAACTTCCGTTGCGGTTGTTGCCTGCTCTTTGTTTTAACATTTCATTAACCTTTCAAAAACACAAGCAAAACAAGAGATTAATACAATATATAAGCGCTTTAAATGTTGCATTTTGTGATTTGACGGTGAGAAATTATGAAAAAGTTAATATCCGTTTTATTATTTGTAACAATGTTGATTGCCTTTTCTTCGTGCAAAATCAAAGGGGAATACGAAATAAAAGGCGAAAACATATATCAGCAATATACCCAAGCAAATGGATATTTGCCATCTTCTAATGGCGAAACACTGACAGAATCAACTGCGGACAAAGGCGAAATATCGGCCACGGACACGGAAATCAACGCAGATGAAACAGACCCTTCAGAATGGTCCGCCCAAGAAATTGTTGAGTTCTATAAAGCATCGGCTGTCAAAAGTCAGAGCAAAGTAAAATCCGTTCAGAAAATGACTCTCAAAAAGCTTTCTGTTAATGACGGAGACGGAGCACTCGGAAAATCTGTTGATTTTATCACACCTTTCTTGGTTTCGGCTCTTGAAAAGAATTCAACCGAATTTGGCGGTATAACCGGCGGATATAAAAATCTTGAAGTTTCAGACACAGCAAGCGTCAAAGCATATAAAGACGACAGCTTCACCGTTATTGAAATGACGCTGAAAGAGCAAACTGACGGTATTCACGCCGACAGCCAATCAGGCACGGTAGGTCACGCAATTTCGGTGGTGGGCGATATTTCGGTTGTTGAGGAAGAACTTCCTCAGTTTGATATAGGCTTTGAAGATGCCGATATAAGCCTGAAATATTCAAACCCGAAGCTCAGGGTTAAGATTAACAGAGACGGTGTTATTGAAAGCGGCGTGTGGTCTTATACAGTATGCATCAGCATAGAAAATCTTCGGATTGACGCCAAGAAAGTTCCTGTCGGCGCAACCGTTGATAAGGGCTACGGCGAAGTTGACTATATTATTACAGTCGGATAATTCTAAAAGGGAGTGGGATTATGAAAAAACAGCATAAAAATTTCGGAAACAAAAACATACCCGATTACAGCACTCTGAAAGAAATTATTGTTACCGGCACAAAGCGTGGCAGAGACAAGAGAATGGTTATGTTCCTCGACAGAGAAAAGAATATGTGTGAACTGAACTACAACCAGATGTGGCGCAGAATCTGCGGATTGGGAACATATTTCAAATCTCTCGGTCTTGTTGAACATAAGAAAATTGCAATTATCGGCGAGAATGTTATCGAATGGGTAATTGCATATTATGCGACGCTTTGCGGCGGTAATATTACCGTTCCCATGGATTACAAGCTTCCTGCCGAAGACCTCGGTGACCAGCTTATCCGCTGCGGCTGCGACGCTCTTGTTTATACCGCTAAATTTTCTGCAATGGTTGAAGAATTCAAAAAAGACGAAAAAATGCCCGTCAAGTATTGGTTCTGTGTTGATGATTTTGATGTTTTCATTAAAAAGGGATTGGAAATCTACGACGGCGGCGACAAATCCTTTGAGGATATTGAAGTAAAACCCGAAGACCTTGCCTGTATTTCATACACCTCGGGCACGACCGCCAAAAGCAAGGGTGTTATGCTTACTCATAAAAATATTGCAAGCAACTGCTCCTCCTCTTGCCGTGCTCTCAGCGGCAGACACGTTATCGGATTTATTCCTCTTAATCATACATACGCATGGGTCAGTGCGCTTTTTGCAACCTATATCGTTATTGAATGGGGCTATATGTGCGACAGCATAAAGGATATTCAGAAAGATCTTGTCAGAATTAAGCCATATAATTTTTCGGGCGTACCGCTTGTTGTTGAAACAATTTACGATAAAATCTGGAAAACCGCAAGAAAAACAGGCAGAGAAGAAATTCTCAAAAAAGGCTTGAAAATAAGCAATTTTCTTATGAAGCTCGGAATTGATAAAAGGCGAAAAATTTTCAAAACAATTCTTGATAATCTCGGCGGTAACCTCAATATGATTGTCTGCGGAAGTGCAAACCTTGACCCGAAATATGAAAAAGGTATGCACGATTTCGGCATCGACATTTTTAACGGCTACGGGCTTACGGAATGTTCGCCCGGCGTTACCTGCAACAGACCCGACAAATTCAAATTCGGCAGCGTCGGAACTCCGCTTGACTGCTGCAAGATTAAAATTGTCAATCCCGATGAAGACGGCGTTGGGGAAATATATGTTAAGGGCACAAATGTTATGGTCGGTTATTACGGCGACCCCGAAGCAACCGCCGCTGCATTTGACGGAGAATGGTTAAAAACGGGCGATTTCGGCAGAATCGACAAGGACGGATTTCTTTTCATCGTCGGCAGAAAGAAAAATCTGATTTGTCTTTCAAACGGCAAGAATGTTTCTCCCGAGGAGCTTGAGGATAAGCTTTCAAGAATCGACTATGTGAAAGAGGTTCTTGTTTATGAAGAAGATAAAAAGATTGTTGCAGAATTTTACCTGAACGAAGAAGATTATCCCGACGCAAGGGAAAGAATTAAAAGCGATGTTGATAAATTCAACCGCAAAATGCCCCTTTTCAAGAATATCGGCAAAGTTAAAATCCGTGATGAAGAATTCCCCAAAACAACAACGCTTAAAATCGCCAGAAATTATAATTAAGGGTTAAAAAGCAAATGGCTTGCATCGGTTGAATCTGAACCGATACAAGCCATTCTCTGTTTTGTTATCTTTTGTCCGCCGCTTGATGCGTCAGCCCCGTCATTTTATTTCAGCAGTTCATCTGTGAGTTCCAAAATCAAGGGAGCAACTTCTTTTCGCTTTTTCTCCGTTACTGCTTTATAAACAGGATAAGCAAAAGCCGCAATGATAATGCCGATGATTCCGAAAATAATGCCTGCCACAAACATTTTGTCAGACCAGACGAGCGCACAGCTCATCCCGAAGCCGAGAATCAGAGCGCCGATTATTCCGACAGCAAGCGACGAAGCAACGGCTGCGTTGTGAACGCTCGCATCAAGCTTGCGAAGCTGTTCCATTTTGGAATCCTTCTTTTCGGGAGTTTCATATTTCTCCCGAATTCTTTTAATCTCTTTGTTTTCCGCCGCTGAGTATAAATATGTGTTTTTTTCTTTGTCCATTTTAAAATCCTCCTTTGTTATCTTGGTTATATCTTACCATCGGAAGATTTTTGAAATGATACAAAAATGTTTTTGTATTGTTAATATAAGATTATTAAAGCCTGACCGTAAATTTACTGCCGACGCCGGGGGTGCTCTCAACGGATATTTCCGCATTGAGAATATCTATGATTTTCTTAACAATTGCAAGCCCGAGGCCGTTACCTCTGACGGAATGAGAGGTGTCTCCCTGATAAAATTTATCAAAGATATGCTTGATTGTGTTTTCGTCCATTCCGCAGCCCGTATCGGAAACGCTGACGGTGATGCCGCTGTCATCCCGATTAAGGCTTACGCTGATTTTGCCGCCGTCAGGCGTGAATTTCAGCGCATTTGAAAACAGATTTGACCAGACAATCAAAAGCATTTCAGGGTCGGTTTCGATATATACATCGCTTTCAATATTGCTTTCAATTTCAATGTTTTTCTTTTCCCACTCGCTTTCATACCCTATAAGGCATTCGCAAAGCATTTCGCTGAGATTGCATTTTTTAAGAGTCGGATCAAGCTTTTGGGATTCAAGCTTGCTCAGCTTCAGGATATTGCTTATAAGGTCGGACAAATGCCTTGTTACCCTGTTAATGGATTTTGCGTATTCAATCCGCTTTTCTTCAGGCAGATTCGGTTCTTCAAGCAATGCGCCGTAATTCTGCAACACCGAAAGCGGAGTTTTAAGCTCATGTGAAACATTTGAAACAAAATCCGTTCTGAGCGTTTCAATGCTCGAAAGCTCTTCGGTCATTTTGTTAAGGTCTGCAACTATTTTGTTGTATTCTCCGATATGCATGGGTTTTATCCTTGCGGAAAAATCACCGTGAGTTATTTTTTGGGTGAAATCCTGAATTTTTTTAACCGGCTTTTCAACAAGAATCTTTCTTCTGATTAAATCAACCAGTGCAAAAACAATCCCGAGAAAAACAGCGTTAAGAAATGTAAAAATTGCCGCAGAGGTAATATTCTCTTCGGTAAAAACAATTTCCGAATGGCTGCTGACTTTATTCAGAAAAAGCGTCATATTGCAGGTTGTCACAGCCGCAATTATTGCAAAAAAGAGAAAAAATCTGTAAATCGCATATATGATTTTTTTCAGCATTTAACCACCGCCTTGTAGCCGAGGCCGTGAACGGTTACAATCTCAAATTCATCGCAATGCGAAAACTTTTCACGCAGTTTTGTCATATAAACATCGACAGTTCGTGTGCTTGAATTAGTATCGACATCCCAGAATTCGTTCATAAGCTGAGAACGGGTAAAGGTTTTCTTTGGGTAAGAGAGCATTTTGAAAATAATATCAAACTCACGCACGGTAAGCTGAATTTCTTCATCTTCATAATATGCGGTATGTTCATCGGCATCAAGAACTAGCTTTCCGATTGTTATTTTGCGGCTTACGGCAATTTTTGCCCTGCGGAGCAATGCGCCGATTTTTAAGTTAAGCTCGCCAAGATCAATGGGCTTAACCATATAATCGTCAATCCCGATACCATAGCCAATGCGTTTTGACATAAAATCATCCCTTGCGGTCACAAAAAGAATCGGGATTTCCTTGTTTGTTTCTCTGACCGTGCTCGCAAATTCAAAGCCGTCCGTTCCCGGCATCATTATGTCGGAGATTATTATGTCAATGGTGTTTTCATATAAAACATCATAAGCTTCGTTTGCATCGTGGCAGCCGAATACCTCATGGCCGAATTGAGAAAGGTATGACGACACGGCTCTGTTAAAATCCTGATTATCTTCAACTAAAAGTATTTTGGGCATTTTAAGCACCTCCGGGATAATTATATCACATTCCTGCTGTTTTCGCACTCTTTTTTTCAATATTCGACAGCAGAAAAATATGGCTTTCATAAAAGGAATGAGTCTCTGCTTTATCGGCAAAAAGTCCAATTGGCGTTCCGTGATCGCCGAATCTCGTCGGCATAACATTCCACAGCCCTGCTTTGACTTCTCTGCCGTTCACAAGCTCGGCAAAAGGCTCAGTTTTGGGATATCTTGCAGAATCGACATCCACAAGGCCGTCATTTCCGACGCTTTCTCTTCCGCTCGTTCTGCCGTCATGGAGCATTAATGAGCTTGTTGCCTTCATTAAAATAAAATCGGTATAAAGGGCTTTGTCTTTATTGCCCTCTGCCGATTTTTCAACGGCATTGAAAGAATAGGAAAAATAATAAACCTTCGGCGAAATCCTGATTAGCTTATTCATATCGTCTGCGCCCTGCTCCGACATATCGTAAGCAATGTTATCCTTTGTTATAAAAAATGTTCTGACCGATTTAACAAAAGGCTCTTTGTCATTGCTTCCCGGAGTGTTTGATAAGCCGAACTGCTCAAGATGAAAATCCGTCAATTTACCGTTTATCGGCGAACGGCCTATTATTCCCGCAAAATTACAGCAAACATATTTGAGCGGAGAAATGAGCTTGTGTTTTCTTGCTGTTTCATAAGCGTCTGTTCCGTTAAGCGGAGTGCAGATTGCGGTTACGCTGAAAACAAGCTCTTCTTTATCGCCCGTAAACAGCGGTGATATATCATCTCCGCCTGCCGCCTTTTCCTCAGGCGAACCGTAGGTTAAAAGATAAGTCAGCATTCTGCATGCGTTGCCGCCGAAGCTGTGGCCGATCAAATGAACCTTTTTATCTTTGCTCCAGCCTTTGAAAAGAGGAGCGGAATATGTTCTGCCGAAGCGTTTGTGACCGTATTTCTTTGAATGGACTTTGCCGTAGTCAACCCTCGTTCCGGTCAGCTGAGCATAAAGCTCGCAAGCCTGATCCCATGCGCTTGACATCGGCCCGACCGAAGCGGCATAGCATTCAATGCCGTTTTTCGTCAGATAATCGGTCAGGCTTCCCGTTGTTGCGCCCCAATAAGGGGCTTTTTTATTAATTCCTTCATTTTGTCCCCACCCGAACATTCCGTGAACAAAAACAATCGGATATTCGAGTTTCTCCGATTCAGACATTTTCACATCCCCAATTTATATGAGTTTTATGTTTTCTTCAATCCTGTTGAGAAAATCGGACAGCAGGCGTCTGTCGCTTTCATTGCCTTTTATACATATTGAAAGCATTAAATCCCCATTGTATGAAAGAGCGTTCATGGCGGCGCAGGGCTTTTCTTTTGCGCCGCCTGCAACGGCAACCGCTGTCGGTGCATTTCCGCCCAGTGAAAGCATGGCAGGCTCCATTTTGCCGACATTGCTGACAGAAAGATTCGCATTGTTATAAAATGCTCCGACAACAAGCTCAGCCTGAGCGTAAATCATGGTTGAATAGCCGATATTAAGCAGAGGAAGCCCGTGCAAGCCCATGAATTTATCGCTTTTTGCTTCTTTTGTGCTTTTGACAACCGCTTTCAGGGTGTCCGCCATGGTTTCTCCCATTGATTCAACAACACACGGCATAAATGCTGTGTGGTTTGTGTAACCGATGCTTTCGGGATTGTTTATGTATCTTCTCAGGTCAACGGCGCAGGATATTCCGACCCTTTCTCCGTGATTACAGCCCGAAGTTTCATAAAACGCCCTGATATAAGCGGCGGAAACAAGGTCGTTGACCGTTGCGCCGTATTCCTTGGCTTTTATTCGTGCAGGCTCAAATATATCACGGCTGATTTTCTTCCGGACAATCATTTTTTCATCGTCTTCATGTCTCTCGGAAAGCGGCAAGGAATGCTTATCCCCTGCCGAAACATTGGCAAAAAGCTTTTTGGCTCTCTTTTTGTCATCCTTGCGAAAGCCGTTATATACACAGCCGTAAGCCCTCGAAAGGTTTTTATTAACAAGCATGACTGAACGGTTCTGAATATAACGGTCATATGCTCTGAACATATCGTTCAGAAAGCTTTTAAGCCCTCCGCCGTCCATGCACATATGATTGAAAATAAAGCAAAGCTTGCTTTTTGCTCCGCAGATAAAGAGCGCAATTCTTATCTGAACATTGTTTTTGACATCAATTCCGCTAAGGAGAAAATCATCGGCAGAGCGCCGCAAGTCATCGGTTTCCTTTGCCGAAAAAACATCGCCAATATGATAATCCTCAACCTTCCAATAAGGTCTGATATGATTATCAACAAAGCTTGAATGAAAGACGGGAGCGGATTCGAGCATGCAGATGATTATGTTTTTAAGAGCGTCGGTATCGGGAACAAAATCGTAATCAATCTCAAAGCGGGCAATTCTGTCCATCCATCGGCGGCACATATAATTGACCTTGTCATACATCTCCGCAGGCAGTCTTTCGGGAACGGGCGATTCATTTTTTAATATTTCGATAATTATGTTTTCGTCCGTCAGACCTCTTGAAGCAAGCGTTTCCGCTCTTTTATTATCCATAAATTCACCCTAAATTGTATGACTAAAGAAATAGTCTTTTTTCTTATCGGTATCAATAACCTTGACAGGCTTTATCTGGTTAAGGTTGGCTCCCCCGTCTTTCAGCATCTGACGGTATTCGTCATAAGATCCTCTCCTGAGAAGCCTTACTTCGCAATGTCCGAGGGCACCGCTCGCAATCAGCGGAGCAACCGAAACATTGCCGTTGCAAAGAGCTTCTTCAAATCTCTTTGCAAGCTGTTCTTCTTCATCTTTGCCGTGTTCTCCCGTTGTTTCAATAAACAGAACATAATGACCGGGTGAGGTTGAACGGTCTGCATAAATGCTGTAACCGACTAAAAGTTCTCCGATTTCATTTGAAAAATTATCAACAATTTCATCAAGAGCCATCTGATTGATTTTTTCACCGCTGATATTTGCAATCTGATTGAGTCTGTAGCAGAATGTTATTTTGGGTGAACCGTAATAATAGCCCGTGACCTTGACAACATCTTCAATGCGATAGCGGTAAAATCCGCTCGTGTTAGTAAGAATCAGCTCATATTCCTTTCCAACCTCAAGCTCGCTTATTGTCAAAGGCTTTGTGCCCTCGGGAGCGTCAAGCGGCAGAAATTCAAAGAATCCGTTCTGCGGAAGAATGACATATTCAAAGGAATTGAATTCAATGGGAACTGCCATAAGAGCTTCTGTTGCAGCGTAGCCGAGATAGTGCATAGCCATTTTATCTCCGATATATCTGCGAAGCTTTTTTTCATAGAGCGAAAGTGCGCCCGTGCCCATACCGAATATCCACTCGCACTCATGCCAGATTCTCGGAACAATCGGTGAAACATCAAAGCCTTTTCTGAACTCGGTGCGGAGCTCTTCAGCTCTTTCGGGCTTTGGCTTCAGCTTTTTGAGAAGCTTTTGACGGATACTGTCAGGCATTTTGACATTTTCGTTAATTGTTCCCTTTTCGATATCGTCGCATAGCATTTCCCAATTGTTTTCAAGATAGAAAAACATCGATTCAAGGGTTGTTATGAAGATTGTGCTTAAATAGCTTACCGTTCTGTCCTGCAGGGCAAATCTCAGCTTTGCATAATGCATATCCATGTCAACGGGTTCATTGTGATACATTACTTCTGCCGGTGTTGTGTTGAAAAGAGGAATTAAAGGCCGCAGATTAAGCAGAGGAATTGATGAAATACAGCTTACTCTTTTGCCGCCCGGAAGCTTTCGGCTTCCGATTTCAGCGGTATTCAGTCCTCTTTGAGGCGGAAGCAATCTGCCCTGTTCCCTGAAGTATTTAACCGCACATCCGACCGGTGCGCTGAATCCGAAGCATTGGCAAATCCATTCTGCCCGACCCGAAAGCGGAACGAGCTTTGACCTGCCGGTACTGCCGGAAGATTCGGTAAATCTTCGGATAACACGGTTTGTGATAAGACCCTTTTCACCGTTTGCTATTCTCCAAACATAGTCCTCATAATCGGCATAGGTTGAAAGCGGAACAATATTCTGATAATCCTCAACGCTCTTTACATCTCCGAAATTGTTCGCTTTGCCGTAAACGGTTGTTTTGTTATCTTTCATCAGACCGAGCAACAGCTTTTTCTGAGTCTTATCGGCTTTTTTGCAATAATGCTTCAGTTTAGCAAGCTCTGCCATACCGAGACCTCCCGCAAAAAGAGCAGGTATTTGTCTGATTGTTATTTTAGCCATTTTTATGCTCCCTTGACATAATCCGCAAGCTTGCCGACGGTATTGAATTTTCTGAAATCATCAGCCGAAAGCCTGACTCCGAATTCATCAAAAAGCTCCTCGCCGAAGCAAAGCAGGTCAAACGAGGACATTCCGAGATCGTCCTTTATTTTTGTTTCGGCAGTTATTTCATAATCGGGTTCAACATAATTTAGAAGAATTTCAATAACTTTTTTCATATTATTTCACCTTATCTTCCTTGATTTTTGCAAGAATTTCAGACACTTTGATATCGGGATTTTCAATGCCCAAAAGAAATGTATCAAGCATTTTGTCGTAGAAATGATGAAGCTCAGCCACGGGGCTGTTAACGATTCTGTATTCAAAGTTAAAATCAAGACCGTTGTCATAGCTTCTGTGCATAACCGTCAGATAAAGAGGCTGAACGGAAGCGTCGTTGTTATACCAGAAGCCACGGCTTGATTTTTTCATCTCTTCGCCGTAATAAGGCATCGGGAAATGAGGATGATAAGAGAATGTTATGCATTCATATGTATAACGGGTGCCGCATTTCATGGCGAGGTGCCTGAGCATAACCGCTTCCATCGAGCCCATATTTGAATGCTCAAAAATATCGTTCTGCGCCTTTTCAATGACCCTGACTGCTTCTTCAAAGGTCATTTCCGGCTCAACGATATTTCTCATTGAGAAAAAGTGCATTCTTACGCCGCCCGATTTTTTGTCGAGCAGGGTTGCACGGCGGTTGACCATAAGCTTATATGAAATATCTTTTTCGTCATTGTTGAATGACGAAAGTGCGCTTCTCATGCCCATCATCAGAACGCAGGGAAGGGAAAGCCCTCTCTCCGAGCACATTTTCATAAGCTTTTCAGATGTTTCGGCATCAAGGCTGAATCTGAGAGTTCTTGACGCAGGGTTATCGTCAAGAACTTCCGCTTTTCTGAGGCCAGGCTTCTTTTTATCAATTCTCTGCTGAATCAAACGGCTCGGGCGAACATAATCCGTATAAATCGGTTCCGGCTCGTTTTTGATTGTGCCTTTCCAGAATTCAACATCTTTTTTGTGCTGTTCCGATTTGGGATATTTCAATTCTTTCTCAACCATTTCAATGTAGCTTCGCATCGGCTTGGGATAAGGCGTGCCGTATTTTTTGTTAAAATAAATCGAAAGTGCGTCAGCGAGAAATACTTTTGATGAATAGCCGTCAAAAGCAAGGTGATGAAGCTTCATATAAATGCCGTTATAGCCGTTTTCAAGATGAATAATTCTGATTTCGTTAACGGGTTTTTCGTACATATCAATGATTGTATGTGAACGCTGTTTCAGAAATTCGTGTGCATCATCCCATGACATCGAGGACAAATCTTCTTCAATGATTTCGATTTCGTGTTTATCCGCAAGATACTGATAAACCTTGTTGAACGGGCGTTTTGCGAAGCGCAGACGCATTGTATCGCATCTGTCCATCGCCTCATAGAGAGCCTCTTTCATCGTTCCGGTGTCAAAATCGCCCTGCCAATAGTAGCCCGTTACGATATTAAGCACGGGCGCATCCTTGCTGTGATGCCGGGAAACATAGAGCATAAGAGACTGAGCGGGAATAAGAGGATATGCTTTAACTTTTTTACCGTTTTTAAGCTTGATTTCCATTGTGTTCCCTCCGAATTTTAAAATTCAGTATGGTTTCTCTTTATTTTATTTGTTGAGGTTTTGGGAAACGGAGTTTCTCTCAAACGAAGCATTGCAATTTCTTTTTCGGGCTTTTCTCCTGCGTTGGCTTCTTTAACTTTTTCGTTAAGGTATGCTTCAATATCGTCAATACCCATCATTGCCGCAAACTCCGTATCGGGAAAAACTTCGGCAACGATTTTGTCGTTTTCTGCGCTGACGACAATTTCTTTAATCACTTTTTCGTCTGCAAATTTCTTTTCAAGCTCTTCGGGAGAAACATTTTCTCCGTTTGAAAGGATTATCAGGTTCTTGATCCTTCCCGTAACATAAAGATGCTCTCCGTCATCGCTTATTCTTCCGAGGTCGCCTGTTTTGAGATATCCGTCATCGGTGAATGCTGCGGCGGTTTCTTCGGGCATTTTGTAATATCCCATCATTACCGATTTGCCTTTAACTTGAATTTCGCCGTCAACAATTCTTGTGTCAAAGATGCTTTTCATAAGCTTACCGCTTGAATACTTATGTTTGTTGCTGTTATCTCCGGTTGTTATTTTGGGACTTGTCTCACTCATGCCGTAACCCTGACGGAGAAGAATTCCGTGTTTTCCGTATTCGTCAATAAGACTTGGAGAAACATATGCACCGCCGACTGCTATCCAATTTATATTTTTGCCGAATACTTTTTCGGCAGCCTCTCTCGGAGTAAGCTCGGGAAATTTTTTGTGAAGAATATTGACTTTTCTGATGAGGGTTTCGCAAATCATCGGAACCAATCTCATTGTTGTGGGTTGAAATACCAAAAGGTTCTTGCCGATATTACTCATCTCGCCATTAAGGCAAACCGTAAAGCCTTCAAGAAGAGATTTGAAATAATCGCTTGTAAAGCAGAAAATATGATGCATCGGAAGCACTGAAAGGAGCACCTCATCTTTTTCGTGTTCAAACTCCGTATAAGTTATGTTTGCAATAAGGTTTGACGACGAAAGCATAACGCCTTTCCTTTTGCCGGTTGTACCCGATGTGTAAATAATGGTTGCACAGTCTTCAGGGTTAAGTTCGATTTCGGAAAGTGAAGCATTTTCCGAATCGGCACTGTATTTTTCATAAATGTCTGCAAACCAATCGGCATTACCCATATTTACAATAACTTTCAGTTTGCCGTATTTTTCGGCAATCACCTTTGCATTTTCGGCAAATTCATCCTCATAAAACAGAGCGTCAATATCGGCCGCTTCAAACAGCGTTACCGCTTCTTCGGCAGATGTATTGGGGGCAAACGGAACAAAAACATTTCCGCTGACAAGAGCGCCTGTCATGGCGGTAATGTATTCGTATGATGTTTTTCCGATAATTGCAATGTGCATTCTTTCAGGGCATACGGAACGGATATATCTGCAGATTGCAAGACTGTTGTTGCGAAGGTCAATAAAGCTTTTTTCGATTATTTCATCTCCGATGAGATACTTGATAAAAGGCTTTTTCCCGTATAAATCCGCACTGTTATCAATCAAATCTCTGACCGTGTGAATTTTTGAATAATCGTTCTTTTTCATTAATAAATCACCTCTGATTTTATGATTGGATTTATTCTCACGGCTAATATATAATCGGGGTGTAATTGAAATGTGTGAGATTTGTTAAAGTTTTGTTTTCGCATACTTTTTGTTTTTCTATTGACAACGGAATAATATCGGATTAAAATATATGTGAACATTTGTTTGCATGATTGGATGGAAAAATTTATATATTTTTTACAAAACTCAGGAAAAATTCATCCGATTTCACTCCATATATAAGTGAGGGGGTGAAATATTCTCCAAAACGAGGTGATTGATTATGGCAGATACCGCCAAAAACAGTTTTATCGTTGTTCTCCCGAATCAGATAATCGCCATTCCGCAGGACAGTAACCTTGCGTGGCTTCCGTTGTTTTATGCTCTGCCGAAAGAATTGGTTTCAAAGCGAAAGCAGTATCTCGAAATTCCGAGAAGTCCGTATGATGTCCTCCGCACGGATAAATATGACAATCTCATCAAAGATGATGCGTTTCTCGAACTCGTCTGGGACTGTTACGCCTGGTCTGTGTGGCAGTTCATTCAGGTGCCGAGAAGTGACGGTTACGGTGACATTCCCAGCAAGTGGACAAGTTATTCGGGCGATTTCCCGCTGTGGCGTTTATGCTATGCAATTCAGAATCACTTCAGAAACAAATTCGAGACCGAAATGGAATGGAGTTTTCAAAATCTGTTTACGATGCCAAAGGGAATGGAAATTCCGTGGCTTACATATCAGCAGTTCAGCAATCTCATTGGCAATTTGACGGATATGGTTGTTGCGGAACAGAACTGGCAGCCGATGATTGATGAAGTCTGGAAAAACCGTCAAATAGAGGATTACAGCGAACGCAAAAGCACAAACAAAAGAGATTTTGTTAACAAGTGGTATTGCTCTTGGGACAAGAAAAAAAGCCCGGTTTTTCTTGATGAGTCAGTCAAACCCGACGGAGAACTGAGCAAGGATTTGCTGATTCAGCTTCCAAATCCCCGTGAAGATTTTGAAACAACCGTTCTTGCAAAAGACAAGGTTGATACTTTCAAATCAACGCTGACGGAAAAGGACAGACAGATTTTGCAGATGCGTATGGACGGATGCACACTTGAACAGATTGCAACGGTTTTTGAATACAAAACACCAAGCGCAATTTACAAACGCATTCAGAAATTAGCAACGGCATACGAGGGTTTTGTTACGAATGAATACGGAGAATTTCTCGATACCCACTCGAAAAAATCAGAAGAATCAGACGAAGACAGTCACGGTTAATTCCGTGGCTGTTTTTTGATGCCCGAAAGGAGAAATTAAAAAATGAGACGATAGAAATGTTTCAAACGACCAACGCATCGTTTTGAGAAAAACTATCGAAAAACATGGTGCTTTTTACGGTTCTTGAATCGAGAAAAAATCACAAAAACCAGCCGATTTCGGCAGAAAGGAGGCAAAATGAGAACAGGGCTTACAAAACGGCAGAAAGATACTGTCATTTGTTTCAACGAAGAAAGCGACATCATCGATGTCCGCACCCACAACACGGATTTAAGAAACAGACTACTGAAATTCAGCGATCAATATCCCGACTGTTGCAAAATGACCGATGATGACGGTCACGGCGGAATGCTTTTTGAAATCCAAAAAGGCAGATTGAGTT
>JBJEQC010000146.1:0-14922 GCA_051881555.1 Acutalibacteraceae bacterium | reverse complement strand
TTTTTTCAGAGAAAGAGCGGTTGGTGAAAGCTCTTAAAATCATGCGCTGAACCCGTCTTTGAGCTGCAGGCTGAACTTTATCGGTAAGCCCCGCCGGATTCCGCCGTTATCGGAACAATGAGAGCAGATTATTAATCTGAACTCGGGTGGTACCGCAGACTGTTGTTTGTCCCGAGCCTTTTTGGGCTTCGGGGCTTTTTTATTATGATTCGGAGGTAATTAAATGAAAATTGAAAAACTTGTCGGCGAAAGATTCAAGGAAAAGCCCTCTGACTGCGTGATTGACAGCCACGCTCTCATGCTCAGAGGCGGCTACATGAAAAATGTTGCAAACGGAATATATTCTTCTTTCATGCCGCTGAGAAGAATCACCAAAAAAATCGAAAACATTATCCGCGAAGAAATGGACGCAATTGACGGTCAGGAGGTTCAGTTCCCCGTTGTTATGCCCGCTTCTCTTTGGGAGGAATCCGGCAGATATTCAAGCATAGGCAGCGAGCTTCTCCGCTTCAAAGACAGAAACGACGCTCCCATGGTTCTCGGAATGACCCATGAAGAAGCGGCGGTTCAGCTTGTCAGAGACTATGCAAACAGCTACACAAAGTATCCTTTCATGATTTATCAGATTCAGACAAAGTTCCGTGATGAAGCCCGTCCGAGAGGCGGACTTATCAGAGTTCGTGAATTTACAATGAAGGACGCATATTCTTTCCACACCTCTCAGGAGGATTTGGAAAGATACTACGATATTTGCTACAAGGCTTATGAAAGAATATTTGCAAGAGCGGGCATTCCTGAGGTTATAACGGTTGCGTCGGATTCGGGCATGATGGGCGGCAGCGTTTCACATGAATATATGCTTCTATCCCCCGTCGGCGAGGATACAATTGCCGTTTGCTCCGAGTGCGATTACAGAGCAAATATGGAAGCCGCTCAGAGCATTATTGAAAATGATGCAAGCGGTGAATCAAAAGAGCTTGAGCTTGTTTATACTCCGAATATCCACACAATTGAGGATATTTGCGAATTTCTTAAAACTCCTCTTGAGGAATCCTGCAAGGCTGTTGTTTATCAGAAAAACATGACTGATGAATATGTTGTTGTATTTATCAGAGGCGACCTTGATGTTAATGAAACAAAGCTCACCAACTGTCTCGGTGAAGATGTTCACCCTGCCGTTATAACAGACGATTGCGGACTTTATGCAGGCTTTATAGGCCCTTATAATCTTGACAAAGAAAAATTCACCGTTCTTTTTGATAAATCCCTTGAGAATACTCACAATCTTTCCTGCGGAGCCAACAAGCCCGAGCATCATTACACGGGTCTTAAAATCAGCAGAGACATCGGCGAGGTTGAATACATCGACCTTGCCAAAATCAAAGAGGGCGGCATATGCCCCAAATGCGGCAAACACAGCATCACTATTTCCCGCGGAATTGAGGTCGGCAATATCTTCCAGCTCGGTACAAAATACACCAAATCAATGGGAATGCAGTATCTTGACAGAGACGGCAATCTTCAGTATCCGATTATGGGATGCTACGGCATCGGCGTCGGCAGACTTGCCGCTTCGGTTTGCGAAGCCCACCATGACGAATACGGCCCCATCTGGCCGATGTCAATCGCCCCTTGGCATGTTCAGATCTGCTGCATAAGATCCGACGACGCAGAATGCAAGGGCGTTGCAGATTCACTCTATGAAAAGATGATGGCCGACAGAATGGAAGTTATCTATGACGACAGAAATATCAGACCCGGCGCAATGTTCTCCGATGCAGATTTGCTCGGCGTTCCCGTCAGAGTCATCGTCAGCCCGAGAAACCTCAAAGAAGGCGTTTGTGAAATCGTTACGAGAGACAAAGAAATCAGCGAAAAGATTGAGCTTGACAATGTTATTGAATTTGTTAAAGGAATAATCGCTGAAAGACTGAAATCATAAAAAATAACAGATTATAAGATTATCCGAATAGGTTAACCTTATAATCTGTTTTTTGTTTTCGGGGCTGTACCGCCGCACGCACTTGCGCTTTGATACAGCCCCTTGGAATTATAATTCACTTATTCCGATTAAATTAATTCGAATCAAATAGTCGGATCTGCCTGATTAATAAGCTCAATTCCCAAAACATGATCATCAAGCTTATCATAATCGTTCATATCAATAACTCCGTTTCGGTCAAGATCGGCTGCAGTGAACAGATATCCTCCTTCATATAAGCCGTGGGTTGCCGTTCCGTTGATATAATCATCAAGCACTTCGGAGTCAGATTCATTAATCTCTCCGTCACCGTTGACATCGCCGTAAAGAATTACCGCATATCTTGCAACTTCTACTCGATCTTCATTATTGTCGACATAACTCATTATTTTAACATAGGAACCAGTTCCGATTGCCGTTCCGCTGTAAGGAACAACAGTAATCAGATTATTGGCGTCAACCAGATTAACGAAGCTTTCAATTGCGTAAATTCCTGATTCAATGCCGTAAATATACATGTTCCTTGAATCGACAACAGTATCTTTTCCGCTTACAGGAACAAGATATTTTGTTCTCAAGTTTCGTTCAGCTTTCATAAGCTCAACTCTTGCGCTGTTAACTGTTGACTGAAGAAGATCTTCAGAAGTATCGGCATTAACCGAATTTGCGGTTGCAAGCGCTGCGCTGTAATCAGCCCAAGTATCCGGTGCATACAAAGACTCAACCTTTGAACCTGCTTTTTGGATTGCTTCTGCAAGATGTGTTTTAACTGGTGTGTTCTTGATAAGACGACCGTACATCAGGTTAAGCATATGCTTTGCATATATAAGCTCAAAATCACTAATGGCAGGAATTGTCGTGCCTTCCGGTACATTTTGTGAATCAATAAGGCGTCTTGCATTTTTGCGCCATTTATTCCAGCGATCGAAAGTAAAGAGCTTATAATCCTCTCTCTCAACACCTGCCTGAGCCGTAAGCGCCGCATCAAGCTCCGAAAGCAATGTTTCGTTTGTCGCCTTAACTTTTGCATCAAGAGCGGTAAGAGTAGCATTAATGTTATCAACAGCAGTTGAATATGCGTTTGCTGAACCGTCAGGCTGTTCTACATTTGAAAACATCTTGGTATGATCGGGCTTACCATGTAGAAGCTCAAATCCTGCCATAACAGCGTTTTGATAGGCTGCCCATTCATCTGTGGCGTTTGCGTAGTTTGCTTCCTGTCTGTTAGTGTTCATAACTTTTTCAAGAAGCTTGGGAAGCTCGAAATCATTATATACAACAATTTCATGCTCCCTGGTTACGGTTCTTGTGCCAGTGTCGGAATCCTTGCTGCATATATCGAATGCGATATTAACATCATAGATTCCGTAAGGCTGAGGGGCATCGGGATCAACATTGGAAACATAGGGGTTAACCGTTCCGTAAGCATCAACGGTAAGCGACGCTTCATCAATTCTGACAATAGGTCCGCTTTCAGGGTCATTTGCTGAAATACCCGTGGGCAGAGTTCCCGTTACAACGGCTCTGCGGATATCTCTGACATTGTTGCCGATAAGTGAACCGTTATTGGTGGCAAGAATTGAGAATAGTGCTACATCATAAACATTGCTCGTGTGCAGATGCGCGTCAAAAGCATCAAAGCTGACCTTGTTTGTTTCGGGGATTGCTGCGCTCTGACCGCCACAGTCATAACCTTCTTTACTGAAGTTTGCAAATGCAGAAGTCACAAGCTTGGTCGAGTTAAGTCTGTTTCCGTTTTCATCAAGAATATAATATGAAAGATCAAAACGAATCTCTTTTGTTGCTGAAACAGTTCCCGAAATTGCAACATCATAATGACCGTTAGCGGCTATTTTTGTGTTTGCAGGTATAGCAGCAACAGTTATTTCGTTTGTGCTCGGAACAAGTGAGTCAATT
The DNA here is from genome assembly GCA_051881555.1 of Acutalibacteraceae bacterium. Lineage (GTDB taxonomy): Bacteria > Bacillota > Clostridia > Oscillospirales > Acutalibacteraceae > CAG-177. Next base: position 11,024 of record JBJEQC010000146.1, on the reverse strand, counting down.
TCGATTTCATACATCATATCCTGAGCAAGAGTGCCGGAAGCGTTTCTCCATGCACGGTTAATGCCCTCTGAAAGATTGTATATACGGATTTTCTGATCAGCGGGAACAGCGCCGTTTTCGCAGTAAATCTGACTGTCTATGTCAAGTCTTGCTTCACCGAGAGACTGTTCATCTGCTGCACCCATAAGCATCGTGACAAGATTAATGGTTGTTGTAACAAGTTCGCCTTTTCTGGCGCTGATAGCGGCAAAAATGTTGGAGACCAAGTCTTTAAGAATACTGATATTAGTCAGAACATCCTCAAACTCATCAATCGTATAGCTGTCTGCGATGCAGGGAATATGATTTCCTGACTCATCGACCGTGTAAAAAGCACCGTTAAGAATTCGCCTTATGAGATTTATAACCGACTGACGGGCAGTCAATGTATAAAGCTCAGAGATGTTACCCGTTGTTGCCCTATTCTGCTCAAAGAAAGAATAAATATTTTCTATCTTCGCATCAAAGACAGTGTCCAGAATGAAATAAACAATGTTTTTTAATGTCAAATCTTCTTCTGTTCCGTCCTCAGCAATTGCTTCACAAGGGAGCCAATTCTTAGGAATGAATTCCCATATGATTGCATCAATCTTTTCCCAACCGTCTGTAGTTTGATTATATTCAGTATCGTCAAAAAGGCCGTCAATATACTGCATACACCAATCTGCAAAGGCAACAAGAAATTCAGCTGATGTTGTTGACATTTCGCAATTAAGGCCGAGATTGTGGTTCAGATAAAATGTTCCTATATCTGCTCCTATTTCAATTATTGCGTTTCTGTAAGCTTCCCTTGTATCGGGAGTTACCGTTTCGGGGTAACTCATGTCAGGCATTATGCTTGCACAAAGCTCACGAAGACCGATATATGCGATTTTGTAAGTGGGAGTGTTCGCCGGAATTGACATATGCTTAACAAACTCCTCAACCGCAGCTTTTGCAACATAATTGCAAAGTTCGGAGAAGCTGTAACCTGAAACATCGGCTGTGTCGCCGCCGAGAGGAATTATAACTTTCAAAAGTCTTTTAATGTTATCTTCCAGAAGCTCCGGCTGAGTCTGATTGTCATCGGCCTCAAAATCCCATGCAAAATGCATTTGACCAGGTAACAGCATCTGACCGACAACTGTGCCGAGAACATCGTTAAGCTGCTCGGTTAAACTCTTATTATCATCAAAGTTATATTCCGATACTGTATAATTAACATTAACAAGAGTGTTCAGCGAACCGCCTTTTCCAGTGTTAGATTCAACCGCATTTTTTATAACGGTTTTAAGCTCATCGTTGACAATAGGAACGACATACTTATTTAGTGCGCAAAAAATTGCCTCTTCAATTGTGCGATAGCCGTTATCGGTTTCAAGGTTTGCGTTGAAGCCGGGAAGAACGCCTGAGAAACCCATTGCAGTTGCTCTTTCTCCACCCGGAACCGCTCCGAGCTGATTGTCATACATAAACTGAACAAGGGTGTCAAGAGTTGTATTGGCAGGCATCTGTTCGGTGTTAACGGGATGGAGCTTTTCCCAGATGAGCTCTTTAATATAGCCGCTGAAATCGTCTATTATAAGTCTGAATTCAGGCGGAAGGAAGCCTTTAACCATTCCCCAGCTGAAGGTTCCGTCAAGAATATTTGTAAGTCTGGGAGCAACAGCCGCAACATAATCAACAAGGCTGTTTATAACATCAAGATCGGTTTTATCGGCGGTTGTTCTGCGAACAGAGGCGATTTTATCTCTGTGAGTTTCAAGGATAACCAAATCGCCGACAGTCAAACTGCCGTAAAGCCAATTGCCTGTGATACTGTAAATTGATGAAAGTGCATTGTCGGTTGAACGAAGGTCAATACTACCTATAAGCGGGATATCAATCAGAATATCCTCTTTTTCTAGCATAGTATCAAGCATATCCAACAGAAGCGAGGATTTCTGAACCGTTGTAAGCTCGGCTTTGTCAATTGTGTTGTACTGATTTATAATCGCCGAATCAAGATAAGCTGAATAGCTTGCCGACGCTGCCGCCGAGAAACAGCCGACCGCCATAATCATAGCCATTAATAAGGCAATTATTTTTTTAGATTTCCTCATGATTTTTCCTTTCCTCAATCCCTTTCGGGTGAAAATATTTATTTAAGCGGTTTGAGTAATGCGGGAAAATCAGCGAGCAAATTTTGATAATTTAGGGGCAAACCGCTTAAAAATCCGCTAATCCAATATTTGCCCGCATCCTAATCTTAATCATCGGAATCACATCCTTAATAAATTTTTCAAAATTAAACCGATTTTCGGCCGATAAACCGGTTTAAACTTTTGCATCTTAATATCAATTTATAAAATCAATGCCCGCAACAAATTCGTCAGCCTGAGAAGCGTTTTTGATGCCGCCATCCTTTGAGGTTACGGTTATCAGAAGCACTCTGCCGTTGACCTTTGCAAAATACCCGTAAGCTTCAAGCTCTGAGGCTTCATCATCGGTCATTATCATTTTAAAACGCTGCATCGGAATGTCGGCAACGGTTATATTTTCAAGTTCACTATCTGCAATACCTGTTGCCTTGGCTGAATTATATGTATCAATGACATAATATTCAAAATCCGATGCCGATTCAGTTTTATCCATAATGCTGAACTGTATTGTTCCCTGCTTATTTTCAAGCAGAGGGTCGGCTTCACTCGACTTCAAATTGAAATCTTCGGGTATTTTCAGGTCATAAGCCGGAGCCATAAGCTTTTCCTTATCAACAATAAGATATTTTTCGCTTAAAATCTCCGTGACTTCATTGCCGTTTTCATCTTTTCCTGCATCTACTATAAGATTGCCGTTTGAATCTAAAGCCCGTCCGCCATCCTTGTCGGTTATCATCTCATAGGTTTTTCCGTTTGAGCTTATTACGGCGGGCGAAGACATTTTGCAGGATACAAGGCTCAATATTAGAGCCAAAATTATAATCAAAGGTATTATTCTTTTCATTTTTGCCACCTTTCCTTAATACAAAAGCGTTTTTTAACATCATAGTTTTATTAATTCATCGGAATCACCGCCGTTCTACTTTTATTATATTATTGCTGCCCAGAACAACTTTTTAAAATTGCCGTTCTTCTGATTTTCGCAAATTTCATTATAATTATCTCTTTTCTCTGATATTAAAAGAAGTATCTTTGATATTCTGTCAACAATTTCGGTATCAAGCTCGTCAGCTTCTTTTGAAAGTTCTTCGTCCAATAGTTCGGTTAATTCCTCCTCACTGAACGCTTCCGGCGTTCTCAAAAACTCAATCAATTCTTTTTTGCTTATCATAGAAATATCCTTTCATGAAAAAATTGTCACACTAAAGCAATATGACTGTTTTTCCTTTCATTAATTAAATCGGGAGTTTTTGGCAAAGGGTCAATGATTTTTTATTTTCACCTCATTTTCCGCGTTTTTAATAAATAATGATGATTATTTTTGTGCGTTTTGTCAGTTAAAGAATTCATCCGAATGCTTTCTGACAAGGTCATATATCTTTTTCTTTAATCTGAATCTTCTTCTTTTTACTGTTGAAACCGAAACCCCATATTTTTCCGAAAGCTGTATATTTGTTAGTTTTCTGACAGCAAAATCAAACAGCAAAGTCTGCTCGTCCTCCGTCAGACTTTGAATTATCATTTTTCTGGCACACTCAATTTCTTCATCTGTTGCAGTCCCCGCAAGATTTCGATTTGGTTCAATTAGAGTATATTCAGCCGAATCATAAAGAGCTTCAACCGATACTTCATGCTTTATTTTCTCATTCTTTTCTCTGAATACATTCATTATCTTGTTGAAAGCCGTTCTATATAGCCACGCCTTTGGATTAGGCGGTTCACCGTTTCTTTTGATATATTCCAAAAGAGCCAAAAATACCTCCTGCATACAGTCGTCAACATATTCTCTGTATGAATTTCTTAGCCTTGCTTTGCATAGATTCTCTAAATCTTTTTCATATTTTTTCCAGATTATCTCTGCAGAACTTGGCGCATCAAAAACTTTGATTTTGTTTTCAGTCATTGCTGAAACACCTCCTATAACTTAATTAACATAATTTATGCCTTCACATAATAATGGCAATTTTTGTAAATTATTTCGGCTTTTTATGAAAAAAGTGATTTTAAAATAGAAAATGGCTTATATCGGCACATTCTCCGACATAAGCCAAAAGTCTTTTATTTTGATGAAAAAAAGCGGTGACAATCGCCACCGCTTTCAATACCGATTTAAAATTATTTAACCATGCTGGCGACTTCAGCTGCGAAGTCATCCTCTTTCTTCTCGATGCCCTCGCCCTTTGCAAGACGGACAAAGCCTGTAACCTTAATATCTGCACCGATTGTCTTTGCAACCTGAGCTACATAGCCTGCAACAGAACCGTCAAAGAGGTCTGAACGAACGAAGGGCTGCTCAAGGAGACAAATCTCTTTGATTTGCTTCTTAATACGGCCATCAACTGCACCGGCAAAAATCTTGTCGTTTACATATTCATCTTTGCCTGCAATAGCAAGCTCTGCAAGAGTTGCAATTGCCTCTTTTGAGAGGAAGTTGAAGAGGAAGTTATTGTTCTTCTGCTCCTCATAAGCAGCAATGTCTTCATCGCTCCAAAGCTTATCGCTGACAGCTTTCTCCAAAAGCTTTCTGAGAATGGGCTTGGGAAGTGATTCGGGCTTATTCAATGAGCTGTCGATTGTGATGGACTTCATCTTTGCAAGCTCATCAGCTGAAATATCATCTTTGCTTAAATATTCGGGGCTCATAGCTGCAACCTGCATGGCAATATTCTTGCCCATTGCAACGAACTCAGCGTTATCTGCTGCGTTGGTCTCAAAGCTTACGAGAACGCCTACGGAACCGCCTGCATGAATGTAGGAAACTGCTGTTCCCTCAACAAGAACGAAACGGCGGAGTTTGAGGTTCTCACGGATTTTAAGGAAGAGCTCCTGAATTGCATCTGCAACGGAAACAGAACCGTCGGAAATTGTTGTTGCAAGAAGTGCATCAAGATCAGCGGGCTTATTTTCAACAACTGTCTTTGCAATCTGATTTGCAAGAGCGATAAATTCAGGGTTCTTGCCTACGAAATCGGTTTCGCAGTTAAGCTCAACAAGAGCTGATGCATCGCCGTTTGAGAAAAGGCCGATAACGCCTTCAGCGGCAACTCTGCTTGCCTTCTTTGCTGCTGTTGCAAGACCTTTTTCACGAAGAATTTCTATAGCTTTATCCATATCGCCGTCGGCTTCAACAAGTGCTTTTTTGCAATCCATCATGCCGACATTGGTTTTCTCTCTGAGTGCCTGAACATCTTTGGCTGTAAATGCTGCCATTATATTATTCCTCCTCTTTTGCTTCTTCGGCTGCTTCGGGAGCGTTCTGCTCGCCCTGTCTGCCTTCGATTACTGCATCTGCCATTGCGCCTGCTATAAGCTTAACGGCACGAATAGCATCGTCATTGCCGGGGATAACATAATCAACTTCATCGGGATCGCAGTTTGTATCAACGATAGCGATGATGGGAATTCCGAGCTTCTTGGCTTCAAGAACTGCGATTCTCTCTTTACGGGGGTCAACGATAAACATAGCAGCGGGCTGCTTCTTCATCTCGGTGATACCGCCCATGAACTTCTCAAGCTTTTCAATTTCAAGGTTGAGCTTTGTAACTTCCTTTTTGGGAAGAAGGTCAAAAGTGCCGTCGCTCTCCATTGTCTTAAGCTGAGCAAGTCTCTTGATTCTCTTCTGAATTGTGTTGAAGTTGGTGAGCATACCGCCGAGCCAACGTGCGTTGACATAAGGCATACCGCAGCGAACTGCTTCTTCCTTAACGGAATCCTGAGCCTGCTTCTTTGTTCCGACGAAAAGAATTTCGCCGCCGTCTGCTGCTACCTGACGAGCGAACATATAGGCTTCTTCGAGCTTCTTAACTGTTTTCTGAAGGTCGATAATGTAGATACCGTTACGCTCCGTGAAGATGTACTCTGCCATTTTGGGGTTCCATCTTCTTGTCTGATGGCCGAAATGGACACCTGCTTCAAGCAACTGCTTCATTGATACTACTGACATGATTTTTCCTCCTAAGTTTAATATTGTATCTATCTTGTCAGATACGAACCGCCGCAAAGCCTGATATTAACACGGATTTTAATTCCGCAACTATAATAAAAATAGCTTTGCGTGTGATTTGCTATGGAATTATAACACAACGCATTTGAAATTGCAAGAGAATTTTTTAGAAAAAAAGGAAAATATTTTAAATATTTAAAAATTATTATATTGAATAAGTTTTTATATTGTGTTATAATTTTTAATTGATGAAACAAATCACTTAAATTTTTGGAGGTAATAATTATGGAAAGATTAAACGGTAAAGTTGCTGTTGTAACAGGCTCAACAAGCGGAATCGGCGTTGGCATTGCCAAGCTTTTTGCCGCTGAAGGCGCAAAGGTCGTTGTCTGCGGCCGCCGTGAAGAAAAGGGACAGGCTGTCGTTGACGCTATTAAGGCTGAGGGCGGCGAAGCTTCTTATCATTTCATGGACATCACAGACACAGACTGCATTGAAAAGCTTTTTGCCGATACAGCAGAAAAATACGGCAAAATCGATGTTCTTGTTAACAACGCCGCAAATGTTGCTCTTAAAGACGGCAGAGTTGATGAGCTTACGATTGAAATGTGGGACAAGATTTTCCAGAGCGATATGAGAGGAACATTTTATGCAACAAAATGCGTTCTCCCCTATCTTGAGAAAAACGAAAACGGCGGTTCAATCATCAACATCGGTTCAATGGCATCCTGCGCCGGTGATTTAAGCTCAACAGCTTACGCTTGCGCAAAGGCAGGCGTTGATATGCTCACAAAGTCAACCGCACTTCAGTACGGCAAAAAGAATATCCGCTGCAACTGCGTCAGACCCGGACTTATCGTTACTCCCGACAATGACGCTCATGTTCCTCAGGTTCTTAAAGATATTTTCCTGAGCAATATTATGGTTAACCGTTACGGTTGCCCCGAGGATATCGGTCACATGTGTGTATATCTTGCCTCAGACGAGAGCGCATATGTAACAGGTCAGATTGTCAATGTTGACGGCGGACTTAATTCACATGTTCCCACCGTTGCACAGTTTAAGGAGCTTAACTCCAGAACTTGGTAAAATAATTATAAAATTCAACTCCCCGTCAGCAAATCGCTTTCGGGGAGCTTTTTTATTATTCTCTGTGCCACTTGACGCCCTGTGCGGTATCTTCGAGAACAACGCCCATGGCTTTGAGCTCATCTCTGATTCGGTCGGCTTCTGCCCAGTTCTTTTCTTTTCTTGCCTTGGTTCTTGCCTCAATCATTGCATCGATTTCGGAATCAAGCGTTTCTGTGTTTCTGTTATAGACAAGGCCGAGAACGCCTGTCAGCTCGTCAAAAACCTTTGCCGCATACTCTGCTGTTTCTTTTGAGCCGCCCTTGCCGATAACAAGAGTGTTAATATCTCTGACAAGCTCAAACACAGCCGCAATGCCGTCAGCCGTGTTGAGGTCATCATCCATCGCTTCGATAAACTGAGCGGTTCTCTTGTCAAGCTGTTCTTTTATCTCAGCCGAAAGCTCGCCGTTCTGAGCATTTTTGATTTCAAAATCAAGGCTGTCACGGCAGTTATAAAGTCTCGCAAGAGATGCTTTGCACTGCTCGATAATATCAACGCTGTAATTAATCGGGCTTCTGTAAGATGATGAAATCATCAGATAGCGAATCGGCTCATATCCGTATTTCTCGGCAACATCTCTGACAGTAAAGAAATTACCGAGAGATTTTGACATTTTAACATTATCAACATTGATATATCCGTTGTGCATCCAATAATTAGCAAAAGGCTTGCCGGTGAAGCATTCGCTCTGAGCAATCTCATTTTCATGGTGAGGGAAAATCAGATCCTGACCGCCGCAATGGATATCAATGCTCTCTCCGAGATATCTGCAAACCATGGCAGAGCATTCAATATGCCAGCCGGGTCTGCCCTTGCCCCACGGAGAATCCCAATAAGGCTCGCCGGGCTTTGCAGACTTCCAGAGTGCAAAATCCATCGGGTCTTTTTTGATATCGCCGACCATGATTCTTGCTCCGGCTTCAAGCTCCTCAAGCGGCTGATGCGAAAGCTTGCCGTATTCGTCAAATGTTTTGGGGCTGAAATAAACATCGCCGTCAACCACATAAGCATGACCGTTATCAATAAGGCCCTGAACGATTTCTATTATCTTATCAATGTTTTCGGTCGCTTTAGGATGAACGGTTGCAGGGCGGAAATTGAGGCCTTTGGCATCCATCCAGAATTCCTCAATATATTTTTCGGAAACATCGGTAAAGGTTGATTCTTCTTCGTTTGCACGCTTGATAATTTTATCGTCAATATCAGTGAAATTCTGAACAAAGGTGACCTTATAACCTCTGTATTCAAAATATCTTCTCAGAACATCAAAAACACAGATTGGTCTTGCGTTTCCGATATGAATATAGTTATAAACGGTCGGACCGCAGGCATAAATCTTGACTTCGCCCTCGGTTATGGGCTTAAATTCTTCTTTTCTTCTGGTTAAAGTGTTGTAAATCTTCATTTATTATTCTCCTGTTTTTCTATAATATTTTCTAATTCAGCAATTTTGCTTTCAAGCCTTGAAATCTCCTGAGCAACGGGGTCGGGAATATGAATCTGGTCAAGATCATTTACTCTTATTCCTTCACGGCGAACAACCTTTGCCGGCACGCCGACGGCGGTCGAATCAGGCGGAATATCGGTCAGAACAACCGCTCCGGCGGCAATTTTTGAATTATCGCCGATCTTTACCGGGCCGAGAACCTTTGCACCCGAACCAATCATTACATTGTTGCCGATTGTCGGATGTCTTTTGCCGGTATCCTTGCCTGTACCGCCGAGAGTTACTCCCTGATAGATTGTGACATCATCGCCGATTTCTGCGGTTTCGCCGATAACAACGCCTGTTCCGTGGTCAATAAAGAATCGCTTGCCTATTTTAACGGCGGGATGAATTTCAATGCCCGTTTTTTTTGAAGCACGCTGTGAAATCCATCGGGCGGCAAAAAACATGTTTTTATTATACAAACGGTTTGCAAGCCTGTGAAGCCTTATGGCTTTAAGACCCGGATAAAGCAAATAAACCTCAGCGGCAGATCTTGCGGCAGGATCTCTTTCTTTTACGCACGCAATATCCTCTTTGAGCTGTTTAAACAATATATGCATCTCCCAAAATTAATTCAGAAAGCAAAAGCCTCCGCAGCCGAAAAAGACTACGGAGGCGTTAAAACGCGGTTCCACTCCTGCTTGTAACTCAGAGGCTCAGACCTCTTTGGCCTTTAACGCAGCCAAACGCACGGAGATACTCTGTTCCCCCCGTGTGCCGTCGGGTGCACTTCACCGATCACTGCATAAGGAGCATTTCAGCTTATTGCTCCCTCTCTGATATGCCGAAAAACGGTTACTCTCCCCGCCGATTGCATTTCTTATTACTTAAAGTATTATATGATTTTTATTTTGAAAAGTCAATTACTTTTTTGCCGTCAACAATATATTTTATACCTGAAACAACGGTCAGAACGGCAGTTATGCCCAAAAGAACATTTGAAACAAGCGCAAGTTTATCAAAATCAAGATTATAAAGCTCGACAAAATGAATTGCAATCATTATTGCAATTGAAAATATCATTTGACTTGCGGTTTTGAGCTTGCCCCAGATTCCTGCGGCAATAACAATTCCCTGCGCCGTTGCAACAAGGCGGAAAGAAGTAACAAGGAACTCCCTTGTCAGAATAATCATAACAATCCAGATGTTGCACACTCCAAGCTGCATAAACGCGAGCAAAGCCGCCGTTGTCAGCATCTTATCGGCAACAGGGTCGCAGAGCTTGCCGAAGGTTGTTATCTGATTGTTTTTGCGGGCGAGCTTGCCGTCAAGAAAATCGGTTATTGACGCCGCCGCAAAAATAACGGCAGCAACGATAAAATGATATTTAAAGTCAATAATCATCGCCGCCAAAAAAAACGGAGTTAAAATTATTCTGGCAACTGTAAGCCTGTTAGGTAAATTCATTTTGCCTCCTCAGTCATTAATATCCTTGCCGATAAGGTCATAATCGTTAACGCCGATAATGACAACATCCGCAAAGTCGCCGACTTCATAGTTTTTATTGGTTGTGAAAGAAACGGTTCCGTCAATTTCGGGAGCGTCCATATATGTTCTGCCGCTGTAGCTGTCGCTGTAAGGGTCATAGCTTTCAACAAAAACACGGTAGGTTTTGCCGATTCTTTCGTTGTTTTTAAGAGTTACGATTTCAAGTTGATCCTGCATTATTATCTCGCCCCTGCGAAGCTTTGTTTCATTATCGACAGGATCGCCGAGTTCAAAAGCGGGTGTGCCCTCCTGCGGTGAAAATCCAAAGCAACCCAAGCGGTCAAACTCAATTTCGTTAACAAATTCCGCAAGATTCTCAAATTCTTTTTCGCCCTCGCCGGGGAAGCCGACAATAAATGTTGTTCTGATTACAGCATCAGGCAGAGCGGAGCGGATTCTGCCGATGGTTTCACGTAAGAATGCGCTGTCTCCTCTCCTGTTCATGGCTTTCAGAATTCCGTCATCGGCGTGCTGAAGCGGAAGGTCAATATAAGGGAGAAGCTTCGGCTGTCTTGCTATTGTCTCAAGAAGTTCGTCTGTTATCTTGTCGGGATAACAGTAAAGCATTCTTATCCATTCGATACCGTCAATATCACAAAGAGCGTCAAGCAATTCGGGAAGTCTTAATCTGCCGTAAAGGTCAATGCCGTAATTGGTGGTATCCTGGGCGATTAAAATCAGCTCTTTGGTTCCTGCGGCGGCAAGCTGTTTTGCCTCATCAACAAGAGTTTCAAATTCAACGCTGCGGTAATTTCCTCTTATTGACGGAATGGAACAATAAGTGCATCTGTTTGAGCAGCCGTCAGCGATTTTA
>JBJEQC010000145.1:0-3435 GCA_051881555.1 Acutalibacteraceae bacterium | reverse complement strand
CCCGCACCCTCAAGAGGAAGGCTATAAATACAATCAGCTTTTGCGGAGCAATTATTATGGTTATAGGCGGAGCCTATCCTTAATTTGCGAAGCAAACTTCATTTTTGCAAAAACGGGTGACCACGCAGGGTCGCCCCTACGGTGTTGCCGATGGTTTCTGCGGTTTCATCGGAACACCTGAATTGTTCAGATTTATTCATCGGTTCGGTAGGGAACGCCGTCCTCGGCGTTCCGTTGGATTTGATTATTTCACGGACAGCCGCAAGGGCTGTCCCTACGGTTCGTTTTTTCAATTTGTATCGGACGATGCCAATATCGTCCATAATGCAGAAAAAATAAATTTTGCCGTATTTATGTTATGGCGGGGGCTTGCTCCCGCCGTTTTGAAAATATACATATTATTCGCCTGCGGCGAATTGGTTCGTCGAAGACGCCGAACCCTACGGATTTATCGTGAATTAGTGCGTTTTTAAGCGGTCGACCGTAGGTGACGGGTCGCCCGTCCCGCATAAAGCCGAGCCGTCATAATTATGTTTTTCCGGAACGCCGGGGACGGCGTTCACTACAGTGGAATTGTGCTGATATAGGGCGTTTTCAAACGGGCGACCACACGGGGTCGCCCCTACCATGTTGACGATAATTTATGCGGTTCTTTTGAAAAAGCTGCAATTATCTGTTTGGGCTCCTTTGGCAAAGGAGCTGGCGCATAGCGCCTGAGGATTGGGAAGGTTCGGATAAAATGATTTATTATTATTTTTCGGAACGCTGAGGACAGCGTTCCCTACAAGAGAATAATGCTGATATCGGGCGTTTCAGGGCGGGCGAACACAGTTCTCCCCTACGGTGTTGCCGATGATTTATGCTGTTTTTCCGGAACGCCGAGGACGGCGTTCCCTACCGAAAAATCGTTGTTTTTCAACAGATTCAGCTTATCAGACAAACGGCGGGAGCAAGCCCCCGCCCAACCTTGTTCCTTTTAACTCTTATTTCTTAAATCTTCACTTTTCACTCAAAAAAGTGAAAAGCAGTTGCATACGAAAAAACTCTAATTATCTGTTTGGGCTCCCTCCTGAGGGTGCGGGTTGCCGGTGGCAACCTCTGAGCGTATGCTCAGAAGCACCGACCGAGGCGGGAGCCGAGAAAGCTGAGCCATAGGCTCTGAGGGAGTTAAAATCAGCTTTTGCGGAGCAACAAAAATTTCTGTTTTTCTTTTTACTCCCTCCGTCACGGCATACGCCGTGCCACCTCCCTCAAGAGGGAGGCAAATGAAACTCCAGCTTTTGCGGAGCAATTATTATGGTTATAGGCGGAGCCTATCCTTAATTTGCGAGGCAAACTTCATTTTTGCGAAAAACGGGCGACCACACAGGGTCGCCCCTACCGCTATGTGCCACAGGCACACTTTATTTCTTCATTCTCTTTCAGGCGGGAGAACACAGTTCTCCCCTACGGTGTTGCCGATGATTTATGCTGTTTTTCCGGAACGCCGAGGACGGCGTTCCCTACCGAAAAGCTATATATATCAACAATTTTGCGTAAACGATAGACGGCGGGAGCAAGCCCCCGCCCTACCGTTTCGATATAATTTTTGCAGAGCAATTATAATCAGGAATTTGCCACGCCTACCCTGAAATTGCTATTATTTTACCTTTTCAACGAATCAATCATAGTGAACAGGCCGTCATAGAAATCATGGGTTGTCTGAGTGGGGGCGTTAAGGCCGATAACCGTTCCGTGGTCTCCCCTGCGGGTTTCGGCAACATTCCAGATTCCCCTTTTGATTTGCTTGAAGTTATCCCCTGATTCATCAAGTGCGTCGGTTTTCTCGCCGAACGGAGCTTTTGCCGAAACTACGCTGACAAGGCCGTCGTTTTCCTGCCAGCTCTCGTCAATGCTGATTCCGCCGGGCGTTACGCCTGTATATGAGCCCATCGCAAGCGCAAACGGCATAAGCACGGGCAGGGTTGAGGATTCGGGAACCTGACCTCTCATAATTGTGCCCTCTTTTGTTGTACTGTAGGAATAAGAGAAATAATAGACATCCTCAACGGTTTTAATGGTTTCGTTAAGCTCTGCCGCACCGTCGGGGCTTAAATCATAAACCGCATTGTCCGTTCCCGAATCCAGGAACTGAGAAAATGTCTTTTCAACCTCGGAATCTCCGCCGTTAATCTCGCCGATTCCGAACTGATCAAGCTGAAAATCATAAACGCCGTCAATCGGAGAGCTGACGCCTGCAATGCCGAAAGCAAGCTTTGAAAGCACATCGCTCATGCTGTTAACGCCGACAATGCCGCCGATGCTGTCAAGCACGCAGGTCAGCGACGAGCCGTTATGCGGAGCGCAGAGAGTGGTTACGCTGTTGACCCAATCCCCTTTTCCGCCTTTGAAAAGCTCCGAGGTTTCATCGCCCGTTGCGGCGATTTCAGCTTCGCTTCCCGTTTCAAGCAGAGAGGTTAAAAGCCTGACCGTTGCGCCGCCGAAGGAATGACCGACAAGGTTAATTTTTATTCTTTGACCGCCGTTTATCTTATCTCCCCAGCCCTCAAAGAGCGGGGTATCGTATGTTCTGCCGTAGCGTTCGTGGTTATGCTCAGCCGAATGAGCCGCACCGTAGTCAACCGTTGTTCCCGTGAGCTGAGCGTAAAGCTCGCAGGCTCTGTCCCATGCGCTTGAAATCGGGCCGACGCTCGGAGCATAGACGCTGTAGCCCTCGCTTCTGAGATATTCTGCAAGGTCTCCCGTGCCTGCTCCCCAATACTGAGCGGCTTCATTGATTCCGTCGCCCTCTCCCCAGCCGCCGAGGCCGTGAACGAGAACATAAGGATACTGAACCTTTCCGCCGCACATTGCCCACCATGCTTCACGAACTCCGCCGAAATAAACGGGAACTCCGATTGCGGCGGCAACGATTGCAAGCACAAGAACGGCGGCAATAATTCTGAGCGCAGTCTTTTTCTTCTTCGGCTTTTTATTTTTTATGCCGTTTTCAGGCGGCTGAGCGGCATTATATAATGTATCGGAATACTGTTCCGCCTGCTCCGGATTTGTTTCGGTTTCTTCGGTTATTCCGTTATTCTCCTCCATAAGAAGATAATCGGTCGGAACGCCGAAAAGCTTGCAAATTGCAACAACCTTATCAACATCGGGCAGAGAAGCTCCGCTCTCCCATTTTGAAACAGACTGTCTTGAAACGCCGATTTTTTCGGCAAAAGCTTCCTGAGAAAGACCGCTCTGCTTTCTCAGCTCTGTAATTTTTTCGGAAATACCCATCTTTTTTCTCCTTTCGCTGTTTGCTAAACGAATTATAACATATACGAATTGACTATTCAATCAATTTTACTTTACATTAATAAAATATTTCGGTTGACGGCAAGAATGAAATAATAAATGATAAAAACCGCAAAAAATTTATGCCGTTCAGGCATGTAAAGA
>JBJEQC010000144.1:10198-14987 GCA_051881555.1 Acutalibacteraceae bacterium | reverse complement strand
GCCGAGGACGGCGTTCCCTACCGCACCGATTAACATATCTGCACAATTCGGTGTTTTGGATTAAACATTAATTATTTGCTTATTGTAATTTTATTTTGTTGCAATGAAGAAGAATCCCGGAAATCTGAATACAATTTTCCGTTACCCCCGAAAAAGAAAAAAGACGGTCAAAAAACCGTCTTTTTTGGAGCTGCTAGGCAGACTTGAACTGCCGACCTCATCCTTACCAAGGATGCGCTCTACCACCTGAGCCATAGCAGCAAAGAGCGTTCGCTCGGAACGGATGTTATCATAACATAATACGAGGGATTTTGCAAGACTTTTTTGAAAATTTTTTAAAAATATTTGAAAAGCACTGAAAATCAGATAATTTTTTCGTTAACCGCTTTTTCGACAAGCTCGGCAAACAGAGAGCAGGACCAGCTGAACCAGCTTCTTGTGAATTTCTTCGGGTTGTTTGCGTCAAAGCCCTCGTGCATATATCCCTTGCCGCCGTCGGTTGTTTCAAGCATATGCAGAATCTCTCTGATTTCGTCGGGGCTGTTGCTCGTTAAACCCTGCATTGAAAGAGCAATGTGCCAGATATATCCCTCGGGAGTGTGCGGGCTGCCGACGCCTTTTGCAAATTTGCCCTCATAATAATAAGGATTATCCTTGCTGAGAATAAAACTGCGTGTGTTTCGGTATATTTCATCCTCGCAGTCGCAGAAGCCGAGGTAAGGGGCGGAGAGCAGGCTCGGAACATTCGCATCGTCAAAAAGGAAATAATCGCCCTTGCCGTTGACCTCGCAGGCATAGATTTTGCCGTAGTTTTCGGTTTCAATAACGGCAAATTCGTTGATTCCCGCTTCAATTTCCGCTTTGAGAGCCTTGCATTCGCTAACCAGCTCGGTTTCCTCTTTGTGAGCGGCTTCAAGCATTTCGGCAAGATAGCCGAGCACAACCGAAGCGAACATATTTGAGGCGACAAGATATCCGTAGCGGCAGCTGTCGTCGCTCGGGCGGAAGCCCGACCATGTCATGCCCGTGTATTCAACGGGGTTGCCCATGCCGTTGTTGCCTAACGTGTCCTTCTCGGGAGCGCCGATTCTTGTGAAACGGTAAGGAGATTTTTCAAAATGATGCTGTTCCGTTCTCCAAAGGTCAACAGTTATTTTTACGCTTTTAACAAAATCATCGCCGAGCACGCTTGCGTCGCCCGTTGCTTTCCAATATAAATATGTGAGCCTTATCGGATAGCAAAGGGAATCAATTTCGTATTTTCTTTCCCATACTATCGGGTTGTTCAGCGGATAATCGTTGAATTCTCTGTGCCTGTTCGGCTTCTTTTTGTAGGCGTTGGCATATGGCTCCGTTTCGATATACATTCTCTGCCTTTTGATGACGCCCTTGATTAGATTACCGATTTCTTCGTTTTCGGCGGCAAGGGGAATATAGTGAGAAACCTCTGCGGTGGAGTCTCTGAGCCACATTGCGGGAATATCGCCCGTGAGAACAAAAACCGAGCCGTCGGGCATGAATTCCGTTGCGGTTTCAATGGTGTTTGGGTAGCAGTTTCGGTAAAGCTCTGCAAGCTTCGGGCTGTATTTTTCAATTCTTTCGCAGTATTCGTTAATATGCTTTTCGACGCATTCGGGTATTTTCATTGCATTCACCTTTCGGATTTTTTATAAATAATATAATAATCGGTCAGTAAAAGTCAACAGTTTTAAAAAAACTTCTTTATTCACTTTACATCAGGGCACAAAATATGGTAAAATAAGTTAGCTAAATAATGATTCGGGGGAAGTTAATAATGGAAAAATACGGTCTTGTTCTTGCAGGGGGAGGAGCGAAAGGCGCTTATCAGCTCGGCGCATGGAATGCTCTCCGAGAGCTCGGAATTGAATTTTCCGTTGTTGCGGGCGTTTCGATAGGTTCAATCAACGGTGCATTGATTGCTTCGGGCTGTTACGATGAGGCGGTTGAGCTCTGGAAATGCGCTTCGGTTGACAAAGGAGTTAAAATTACGGAGGAGCTCAAAGATCCCGAAAATCTTTTCAGCCTCAGGAATTTTCCTGCGCTTTTCAAGGAAATTGTCAGAAACGGCGGTATCGATGCTTCGCCGACCAAAGAACTGCTCAATCAGTTTATTGATGAAAAAAAGGTCAGGGAATCGAAGGTCAATTTCGGCATGGTAACATATCTGCTTTCCGAGCTTTCGCCGCTTGAAATATTTATCGACGATATCCCCGAGGGTCAGCTTGTCGATTATCTTCTTGCATCCTCAAAGGTTCCCGGGGTCAGCAAAATCGGCCCCGAAGGCGAAAAATTCCTTGACGGCGGAGTTTATGACAATGCGCCGATTGAAATGCTGAGAAAAAACGGCTACAACCGCATTATCGTTCTTGATATCTCAACGAGAAAGGGCATCGGTCATAAAGACGATATTTCCTGTGCGGAAGTAATATATGTCAGACCCTTTGACATTGAGGATCTGGGAGCGGCTTTTGACTTCGGCGAAGAAATCCACGAAAAAAGGGTTAAAATGGGCTATCTTGACACGAAAAAGGCTTTCGGCTGTCTCTCGGGCAGGCAGTTTTATTTTGAGAGCGAGGTGTTCAGAGAAATGGTTGTTGAATACGGCGCAAACGCCGTTGAACAGCTTGAAACTCTCGGCAGGCTTCTCGGAGCCGACAGGCTCAGGGTTTACCGAAAGGATGAATTCCTGACCGCCGTCAAAGAAAAATATATTGATTACAAAGCGGAACAGCAGGAAAAGGAAGCGGAGACCGAGCAGAAATTCTACGGTCAGATTCTTAAAAAGCTTCCCCGCTTCGGAGCAAACGGTGAATATTCCGAGGCGCTTGCAGTGCTTGATAATTATATTGTTTAAGAGGAATGAAAGATGGAAAAAATACTGATGTTTAACCTCAATCCGTCTGCTGAATCGGCGGTTAAAAGAGCGGCTCTGCTGATGAAAATGCGTGTTCAGCCCGTTGAGGCGAACCAATACGCTTCAACGCTTGAAAGCATAATCAATAAAAACGGCGATTTCGGTTATGACGGCGAAATTCCCGAAGAAAGCATGATAGTGCTCTGCGGAATCACGGGCAGGCGCATGAACGAACTGCTGACCTCTCTCCAAAGAAGCAAAGCGGAGATAACCTATAAAGCGGTTTTAACGCAAAATAACTATAATTGGACTGCTCTGAAAATGTTTTCCGAAATGGAAAACGAAAAAAAGGCGATTGAAAGCACATTGAACAATTAAAATACAGTTCAGGCCTGCACGGAATTGAACCGTGCAGGTTTTTTTGACCGAAAATGCCGGTTTCAGGCTTAAAATGTGAACAATTTGTAAACAATGAGTTTTTTTCTGAAATAATCACCGAAAAACGACATTACTATATGAGGAGTAATAATAGGCAGCCCGCACGGACAGGTGTGCAGATTGCGAAAAGCAATTCCGTGCGGAGCTGCCGCTTAAAAATAAAAGCAGATTATCGGCTGTATCCGAAAAGGACTGACCGATAATCTGTTTTTTTATGCTTTGCGGTATTGACCGCTTTTATTCTATTGTCAGAGTGTGAATCTCATTGTCGGCTATTGACAGCGGGATTTCAAGCGTACCTTTAAACCTTTCGTTAAACGGGATTTCCGTGCCGTCAAGAGTGACCTTGTATTTAATGCTTTCATCATCGCTCATTGCCGCAAGCACGGTGAATTTTTCACCGTTTCCGAAATATGTAAGGTCTGACCTGAGTTTTTTGTTATCATCGGCAAATTCGGCAAAATCAACCCAGGTGTCAAAGCCCGTGTTGAGTGTTCCGGCCTTGAAATAGGCGTTTGCCCACATGGTTACGGGAGTGGAAAGACCGCCGAAATTATGGAACCAGCCGCCTCTGCCCGTCACAACATTGACCATTTCAAATGTATAATAGGAATAATCAACCTCACGCTTCCAGATGTCAAGCGCAAGCCGTGCAATGGTGTAGGCAAAGTCGCTTTCGCCAAGATCGAGCATGGATTTCCAGATAAACCATTGGTGGGGGAACCAGACGTTGCCGTTCCAATAGCCGTTAACCATAAAGTAGCCCGCAGTCATATCAACCGCACTTATGCCGTAGGGCGAGAGCATTTCTTTTTCATTTTTGAGGTGACCGAGAATTGCTTCACGCTGTTCCTCGGTGCATGCGCCCGCAATTATCGGGTAAATTCCGTCAAGCCCCTTGTTAAGATTTTCACCGTCCTCGGTGAGCATAAATCCCGTGGGGTTATAGTCCTTATCGTGGAGAACATAGCTGAAATATCCGCTCTTTTCGTCCCATGAATACTCTGTCAGGGCGTTTGTCAGCCTTTCAATGTCGGCGGTGTATTCAGAGACATCGTCTGCCTTGCCGAGCTTTGAAGCCGCCATGCGCAGAATTTTGCCGCATCTGATAAGCTGAGAGGTTGAAATAACGGGAGCGGTGGTGTCACGGATGTTTCTGTCCATCATAGCCACCTGAGCGGGGTAATCGTCCATACCGCTTGTTGAATAGAAATAGTCATAGGTTGTGGTCAGCCCGCTTTTGAGCTTAGCGGTTGTGGAGCCTCTGACTTTGCCCGCAAGAAAATCATAATAAAGCTTTGCTCTCGGATACATTGCAAGAAGCTTTGATTTATCATTGCTGCGTTTGAGCATTTCAAGATAAAGATACATCTGAACAGGAACGGGCGAGCCGTGGTGAAGAAACGCATAATCGGGGTTGCTTTCATCGCTCAGATAGGTGTCAAGGCTGTATTCGGCGAAACGCTCCGAATAATC
>JBJEQC010000144.1:0-10098 GCA_051881555.1 Acutalibacteraceae bacterium | reverse complement strand
GCCGTCAACGCAGGGATATTTGCACACGGTTTTATATCCGCCGTCGGGCTGAGCCTCTGCCGAGAAGTCGGGAACAAAATCGTATTTTGCCGTTTCGGTTATTATTTTGGAAGCATCGCTCTTTTCGCAAATGCAGAAAAAGTCAAACTCAATTCCGCCCGTGCCGAGAGCTTCAAGAGAAATTTTAAAATCTCCTTCCTCGACTTTGCCGAGAGGAATAATAACCGTCGCAAGCTCGTCTGTGGGCGCAAAAACCGTTTTTTCGCCGTTAATGAGAAAGGCGGAGCTTTTTTCGCTCGGGATATAGTTCACGCCAACCATTTTTCCCTGCTCGTATTTTATGTCGGAGGTTCTGTATCTGACTGAGAGAACGGCGTTTTCAAAGCTGTTCTCGCAACGGATTGTGAGAGAAAGGCTGTCGCCCTTTTCCGAGCCGAAGGGCGGAAGATAGCGGTGGGGCATATGCCATTTTCCCGCTCTGTCGCCCAAACCGAAGCCGCCGACAAAGCGGTTATCCGCAAATTCGCCTTTTTTGAAGCCGTCGGCATTCTGCTCATCCCACGGTCTTTTAACCGCATAACCGTAGCTGTCATATTCAACGGCTTTTTTGAAAGCGCATTTCTCGGGTAAAGACAGTTTGCAGTAATCCGGCGACGGATATTCGATTGACTCAAAGAAATTGATAACGCAGTTTTGAATCAGCTCGGAATTATTGACTATTTCCGTTCGGATAAGCGTGCTTTCATCGGTCAGGCGGACGTAGGAAACCTCGGCATAAACCTTATCCTTCCATTCAAGGTCGTGCCTGTATGTAAAAATCGAATAGTCGGGGCTGCATCTCCACGGATGACAGCCCGAGGGAAGGGTGGTGTTCGGCACTTTGATGTCGCCGCCGAATATTGCGGGGGCAACGGTCAGGTCAAACCGAACTCCTTTTGCAAATTCGTGCTCGGCAATGCGGGATATTCCCATATATTTTTTGCCGTAGGGTCCCCATGCGGGGAAGCAGTGAGAATAAACCATTTTAATCATCCTTTATCTTCATGTTTTTATTTTATTACGAAATCGGAAAATTCGACATGCAGGGGCGCACCCTCGATTTCAAGCTCAAGCCATGCACCCGTTTCAGCGTTCTGAGTTAAAATGAAAACTCCTCTTTCGCCCGTGCCCGTGTAGGTCCAGATACCGTCAATATAGGTCTTTTGAACGTCGATTCCCTGCGCCGTGTCCGTTAGCGACTGAGTGAGCAGAGCGCCGAAAGCGGTTTGCGGGAATCTTGTCAGATCTGTTTCAAATTTCAGCCCGTCATATGTTACCGTGCAGATATCCGAAGCGTAGGAAAGGGCTAGGGGCTTCAGAATTTCGGGGGAGAGCATCTGAATTTCAAAGCTGTCGGCACTTTTTTGAGTGAATAACGCCGTCATTTCCGTGTTGCCGTAGACCGCCTTGATATTCGCCGTGAACGAGGTCGGCACGGGTGGGGGAGCGTCCTTTGAAATGCTTTGCTTTTCACATCCTGCCGCAATCAAAAGAAGCAATGCGGCAAAAACCGAAAAAGCTCTTTTCAAAAAATCACCTGCTATTCAAATTTTGAAAAAAGCTCAGGCAGGTTGTTAAGAACATCGCTCGGGAGCATTCCTCTCATCGAAGTTTTCTCTGCAACCTCGTCGGCACTCAAGCCGTGGAGAAAAACTGCGCTGACCGCCGCATCAAACGGAGGCATTCCCTGAGCAACGAGCGAAACCGTCACGCCTGCGAGCAGGTCGCCGCTGCCGCCTCTCGCAAGCCCCGCATTGCCCGTTGAATTAACATAAATCCGTGCGGGCTTTCCGCCGCAGACAACGGTGTTGGCGGTTTTGAGAACAACGGTAACGCCGTATTCAGCCGCAAATTCATAAGCCGCAGATATCGGATTTGTAACGATTTCCGCAACGGTTTTTCCGCATATGCGGCTCATTTCGCCCGGATGGGGCGTTATGATAACGGGCGCCTGAGCTTCTTTCAATACATCTATATTTGTGCTCAGCGCATTTATTCCGTCAGCGTCAATTATCATCGGAATTTTAAGCTCTTTAACAAGATTTGTGACTATTCTTGTCGTGTCTTTATTGAAGCCCATTCCGCAGCCAATCAGCACTGCGGTTGCTCTTTCTGCGGCTCTGAGAATATCGCCCGTTGCGGAAAATGCAAAGGTGCCTTCAAAATTCGTTTCAAGCGGCAGAAGCAAAGGCTCGGTGAGCTTTGATGCTACAGCGGGGTATGCGCTTTGAGGGAACGCCGCCGTAACAAGACCGGCTCCGCTTCTGAGCGCACCTCCGACTGCAAGGCACGCCGCTCCGGGCATTCTGACGCTGCCGCAAACGCAGAGAGCGTGACCGTATGTGCCTTTATTTGAAACGGGCTTGCGCTTCGGGAGCATTTTCTTTATATCACCCGTTCCGAGAGTGAAGCAGGCAACGCTGTCAAGATTTCCGAAATCCCCGTCGGTTATGCCGATATCCGCAACGACGGTTTTTCCGCAATAGGAACAGCAGGGCTTCATAATATGAACGGGTTTATATGCTGAAACGGCGATTGTCATATCCGCCTTGAAAACCGTCCCTTGAGCCGATGCGCTGTCGCAGTCAACGCCTGCGGGAACATCTATTGAAATCAGCGGAGCCTTTGAAAAATTCACCGCCTGAGCCAATGCGCTCAGGGGGTCGCTGAGCTTGCCCGAAAATCCCGTTCCGAAAACCGCTTCAACGATTATATCCGCTCCGTCGATGAGCGGCTTTAACAGATAAAGATTATTGTCATAGCGAACGATGTCGATTCCTGCGGTTTCAACGAGCGAGAACATGTCGATTGCGTCCTTTGCCTTCGGTTCGCCGCAGGCGAGCATAACGGTAACATTACAGCCGTATTCCCACATCTTTCGGGCAATAACAAAGCCGTCTCCGCCGTTTTTGCCTTTTCCGCAGATAATAAGAATCTTTTTCGGATTCTCCCTGCTTATCTTAAATTGATTTTTGATTATTTTTGCGCATGCCTGCCCTGCGTTTTCCATAAGCTGAGGGAAAGAAATCCCCCTTTTAACCGCATTGCATTCAGCCTGATACATCTGATTGCTTGTGACAACAAACATTTCAATCACTCCGTTATTGGTTTGATTTAATTCTATCACATAATTGCGTCTTTTAACAGCATAAATTAATATTTTTTGTCATTTTTTTGAATTTAACTGTTGATACGGTGTTTTCGGAATGATATACTTTATTTAAATACTGCCTCGGAGGATAAACACATGGAAGAATATATCAACGGTTATATCCGTGAACGGCTTCAGGGCGACGGAGGAGAAATAACCTTTGTCAAGCGTGAGGGCGGAGAAATAACCGTGCTTTTGCAGGGCGAATGCTCAAAATGTCTGATTCTTGACCGCTGTCTTTCCTGGATTGAACAGCAGATAGAAAAAGATCTCGGCGAGAGCGTCAAGGTTATCGGAATCAGAAAAAAGCCCTATTTTCAGGATGTATGAGGTTGAATTATGGCACACATAAAGGTTGAAAGAAGAAGCATGAGACCCGAGGAGTGGATAAATCTTCGCTTCGGCTGGCTCAAAAGGCATATTTACAGCGAAAAAAACGAGATAACCGATTTCAGAATCCGTGAAGCCCGTCAGGTCTCCGAAATGAATTTTGAATTCTATGACGGTGAGCCGAGAGAGCTTAAAAGGGGAGATATGTATTTCACCCCGGACGGCACGGCGTTTATTGAAGCGGATTATGAACTGCCCGAACGCCTTGAGGGCAAGGAGTATTGCTTTGCGCTCAAGACTGCGGCTGAAATGATAGTCAAGGTCAACGGCGTTTATGTCGGCGGAATCGACCCGAACCGTGAGCGGCTCAATCTTTCGGATTATGTCAGCGGCAGAAAGCTTCATTTTGAAATTGTCGGCTACAACCGCTCAAAGCCCGATGACGAGCGCAACCCCGAGAGCCTGAGCGTGAGAGGATGCAGGCAGATTTTCGAGGGCGGTTATATCGCCGTTGTCAATAAGGCGGTTCAGTCGCTTGTTTATGATATCGAAATTCTTCTTGACGCCGCTCAGAGCGGAATGTTCAACGAGGATTTTTCCGTGCTTGTAATCCGTGAGCTCGACTGCGCTCTTAACCTGATTGATTTTGACTGCTTTGAAACCGAAGATGTCAGAGCGGCGGCTGATTATATTGACAAAAACATATTTTCCAATAAAGACTATAAAGGCAGCGGAAGCGTTGCACTTGTTGCATATTCTCATCTTGACATTGCTTATTATTGGCGCAGAATTCATGCCGTTCAGAAGAATCTCAGAACGGTTCTGATTCAGCTTCGGCTCATGGATAAATACCCCGAATTCAAATATGCTCACACTCAGGCTTACACCTATGAAACGGTTGAAAAATACTATCCCGAAGTTTTTGAGGAGCTGAAAAAGAGAATTGCCGAGGGAAGATTTGAGCCTGCGGGCGCAATGTATATTGAGCCCGACTGCAATGTTCCCTCCTGCGAGAGCCTTATCCGTCAATGCCTTTACGGTCAGAGCTATTACAGAGAAAAGTTCGGCATGACCGTTGAAAACTGCTGGCTGCCCGATGTTTTCGGCAACAGCTGGATTCTTCCTCAGATTTTGAGAAAGAGCGGAGTCAAATATTTCGTTTCCAACAAAATGTCAACATGGAACGACACCAACAGATTCCCCCACAATAACTTTATCTGGAGAGGAATTGACGGCACGGAGGTTTACGCCTGCGTTCCGCCGACTCACTTTATCGCATGGAATATGCCGAGCCAGATTCAGGGCAATTGGGAAGCTTATCAGGATAAAAACACGGGCGGTCAGACCTTGCAGATGTTCGGCTACGGCGACGGCGGCAGCGGAGCGACCGAAGAAATGCTTGAAATGATGAGACGCTTTGAAAAGCTTTCGGTTATGCCCGAAACGGAGCACACGACCGCCAAGGAATTTCTTGAAAAGAACTTTGACGGTAACGATAAGCTTGCTGTCTGGGACGGCGAGCTGTATCTTGAGATGCACAGGGGTACATTCACGACAAAATCAAAGCTCAAGCAGTATAACCGCACTCTTGAATTCATGCTCAGAGACGCCGAACTGATAAGCGTTATGAAAATGAAAAACGGCGGAAATTATCCTGCCGAAAAGCTCAGAAATATATATAAAAAGCTGATGATAAATCAGTTTCACGATATCCTGCCCGGCAGTCACATCACCCCTGTTTACCGTGACGCCATAGCCGATTATGAGCAGATGGAAAAGGAGCTTTCGGAGCTTATCGGCGGCGGAAAGGATTATTTTAACACCCTCAATTTTGCAAGAAAGAATATAACCTTTGTTTCCGATGAAAAAGGCGGCTCGGTTCGCTTGGGTGAAAAGGGTTATTTTGCAATGCCGATAGCCGATGCGCTTTCAAAGGCTTCAATTGAGCGTGAAATCGGCTCGGATTGGCTGAGAGTCAGCGGAAATCATGTTGAAACGCCGTTTTATTCGGCAGAGCTTTTGCCCGACGGCAGTTTTGCTTCGCTTTGGGATAAAGAGCTTTGCCGTGAATGGGTCAAGGGCGATTTCAACAAGCTGAGAATGTATCACGACACCCCGGGTAACTATGATGCATGGGATATTCTGCCGAATTATAAGGACAGACCCTGCGAAATTTCAATAAAAGAACCTCTTGAATTTATCGGCTCCGACGGCGAATGCGCCGAGTTTTCCGCATCGCTTGCAACCGAAAAAAGCTCGTGGAAGCTGATTATCAGGTTTTTCCGCCGTTCAAGGGGCATTGAAGTTGAAAATATCGTTGATTGGAACGAAAAGCATAAGCTTGTCAAGGCGGAATTCGGCTGTAATGTTCTCAGCCGTGAGCTGCTTTGCGACACCTCGGCGGGAATTATCCGCCGCGAAACTCACCGCAACACAAGCTGGCAGCAGGCGCGCTTTGAGGTCTGCCACCATAAATGGTGCGACATGGCGGAGCAGGGCGGCGGCGTTGCGCTGATTAATTCGGGCAAATACGGCGTCTCGGCTCAGGACAGCATTATGGCTCTCTCACTTCTGAGAGCGACCATAAGACCCGACCCGACATCCGACATGGGTAGCCATGATTTTTGCTATATGATATATCCTCATTCGGGCGATGCGGTTTCGGCTGAAATTAACAACATCGCTTTTGAATATAACATTCCGCTGAGAAAAACCGATGTTGATTGCTCTCTCCCGGATTTCTCTCCGCTCTGGCTTCAGGCGGTCAAGCTTTCGGAAAACGGAAAATATATCGTTGTCAGACTCAGCGAGCAGAACGGCGGCAGGGGAGTTATTGACCTCGGGCGTGAAGCGGTTGTGATGAACATGCTTGAGGACGAAACGGGGAGAACGGACAGAATCGAATATTCTCCGTTTGAAATAATAACCCTCGGATTTGAGATTAAGGAGAGCGAAAAACAATGACCGAATATGAATATTGGCTGACCTTTGACGAGCAGACCAAAAATGAGCTTGAAAGCATCACCGACAAGGCGGAGCTTGACGACAGATTTTATAAAAATCTTGAATTCGGAACGGGCGGGCTGAGAGGAATAATGGGCGCAGGCCCGAACCGAATGAACATATACACCGTTTCAAAGGCAACAAAAGGTCTTGCCGATTATCTGAATAACACCGTCAAGGGCGAAAAGTCGGTTGCCGTTGCCTATGATTCAAGAAACAATTCAGCAGAATTTGCCCGTGCGGCGTCGGGAGTTCTCTGCAAGGCAGGCATTAAGGTCTTTCTCTTTGAAACCCTCATGCCGACACCCGTGCTTTCGTTTGCGGTCAGATATCATTCCTGCTGTGCGGGAATCGTCATAACGGCGAGCCACAATCCCAAGGAATATAACGGATATAAGGTTTATGATTCAAAGGGCTGTCAGCTTGTTCCGAAATATGCCGACGAAGTTATAAAATATGTCAATGCGGTTGAAGATATAGGAAATATTCCCTGCGAATCTCCGGACTCGGCAGAAAAAGAAGGGAAATTAGTCAGAATCGGCGAAGAAACTCTCAACGCTTTTCTTGCCGAAGTCAAAAAACAGAGCGTTTATTCCGAAAAATCCGACTTGAAAATCGTTTATACCCCGCTCCACGGAACGGGCAGAATCCCCGTCACAAGAATACTTGCCGATAAAAATGTCTCGGTAGTCAGGGAGCAGGAAATGCCCGACGGCGATTTTTCAACCGTTCGTTCTCCGAATCCCGAGGAAAAGGATGCGCTGACCCTTGCTCTCTCTCAGGCGGAGCGTGAAAACGCCGATATCGTTATCGGAACGGACCCCGACTGCGACAGAGTGGGCGTGGGCGTTCGCCACAACGGCGGCTATGTTTTGCTCACGGGCAATCAGACGGGCGCCTTGCTTGTCGATTTTGTTCTGAAATTCAAAAAAGATTCTTTGTCGGAAAATGCGGCGGTCGTTAAAACAATCGTAACGAGCGGCCTCGGCTCGGCAATCGCCGAAAAATACGGCGTTAAAACCGTTCAGACCTTGACGGGATTCAAATATATCGGCGAAAAAATCTGCCTTTGGGAGGATAACGGCGAGCACACATTTATTTTCGGCTATGAAGAAAGCTACGGCTATCTTGCAGGCACTCATGCAAGGGATAAGGACGCGGTTTCAGCTTCAATGCTTATCGCCGAGATGGCGGCTTATTATAAAAATCAAGGCATGACCCTTGTTGATGCCCTGAACGGGATTTATTCCGAATTCGGATATTACTATGACTGTCTTGAAACATTTGTGCTGAAAGGCAGAGAGGGAGCGGAAAAAATCCGCTCGGCTATGGAAGCTCTCAGAAACGGCGGAGCAAAGCTCATTGACGGCGTTGAATCGGTTGAGGATTATTCAAAAGGAATCGGAGACCTGCCGAAAGAAAATGTTCTTCGATTTGTTTTCGGCGACGGCTCATGGTTCGCCGTCAGACCCTCGGGAACGGAGCCTAAGCTCAAAATTTACTTTTCGGTCAGGGGAGAGAACAGAGAAAAATCCGAGAAACGCAAGCATGCAATTCAGTCAAAGCTGACAGAGCTGATTTTTTGAAGTTTTCAGACAAAGCCGATAAACTATCCGGCTGAAAATTCCCTGTATTTTCAAAAAAACACTTTACATTTTTGTTGATAAAGTATAGAATTATTGTAAATATAAAAAACGGAGGTCATAAAATGAAAAAAGTAATTTCAGTTCTTTTGGCACTTGTTTTTGCTCTTTCCGGCCTTTCGGTTGTCGCTTTTGCGGCAGATGAAAGCGGAATAACCGAATTTTCGGTTGAATCGGTTATCAATTCGGGCAGCGCAGCGATTAAGACAGAGTGGTATGAGATTGACGGCGTATATTACATCTTCCTGCCCAACGCAATCAGCCCCGCACTCTGCAAAATCAATTTTACCGCAACCGGAGATGTAACCCTTGACGGCGTTCAGCTTGAAAGCGGCAAAGAAACAACCGTTCTTAAGGATAAGACGGATGTTACCGTTGCCTGCGGCGATAAGCAGTATAATGTCAAGGTCATTTCGGATTCAATTGCGGCTTCCGTATTCATTGAAACCGAATCCGGCTCACTTGATTATGTTCACGCAGACAAAGAGAATAAAGAAGCCGGCAAGATTGCAATAGTAAATTCACAGTTCGGCATTGAATACAGCGGCGATCTTGATTATATCAAGGGCAGAGGCAACTCAACATGGGAAATGGAAAAGAAGCCTTATAATATTAAGCTCAATAAGAGCACCAATATTTTCGGCATGGGCAAGAGCAAGAAGTGGAGCCTTATCGCAAACTATGACGATGAGTCACTTGTCCGCAATATTGCGGCATTCACCGCGGCAGACCTTGCAGGCCTTGATTATACCCCGACCTTTATCCCCGTTGATGTTTATATCAACTCCGAATACATGGGCGCATATCTTCTGACATCAAGAATCGAAGCAGATAAAAAGCGTGTTAATGTTGACAACCTTGACGATGTTAACGAAGAAATCTGCCAGATCGTTTATGACGATAAAGATTTCAACATGGACACTCTTGCAAGAGGCGGCGTTTTCGGAAAGTTCTCGGGACTGCTTGAAAACACCAAAAAGTGGGTTGAAGTTCCCGCCGCTCCCGCAGACTATGGCGAGGTTGACATCACGGGCGGCTACATCCTTGAGATGGAGCTGGGCAACAGATATGCAGATGAAATCAGCGGTTTTGTTACTTCACGCAGCCAGCCTTTAATCATGAAATCCCCCGAATATGCTTCACAGGCTCAGATGGAATACATAAGCGACTACTATCAGAGATTTGAGGACGCTGTTTTCTCGGCTGACGGCAAAAACAGCCTGGGTGAGAGCTACACCGACCTTTGCGACCTTGAGTCTCTTGCAAAGGTTTATGCTCTCAATGAGTGGGCTGACAATATGGACTACGGCCTGACAAGCTCATATTTCTATAAGCCCGCACGCGACAAGCTCTATTCAGGCCCCGTTTGGGACTTTGATATTGCTTTCGGCAACAATGACGGAGGACGTTTCGGATGCGATTACAATAATCCCACCGAGTTCACCGTTTGCTTCGGCAGACAGTACAGAAACACGATTTTCGGCAAACTTGATGTTTGCGAGAAGCCGACTATCATCAATCAGCTCTGCACTCGCCCCGAATTTGTTGCAGAGGTCAAGAAGGTTTGGGACAGCAGCGTTAAACCCGCTGTTGATGCAACCAATGAAATGATTGCAACCTTTGCAGATGTCAACATGGGTTCTGCCGTTATGAACGCAATCCGCTGGAATACTTTCGGCACAACCGATATCGACGAAATCAAGACTGCTTATACCGAAGCGGTTAACTATGTTTATAATTTCTCAAAAACAAGAGCAAACTTCCTTTCCGCTAATTTCGGAACGGTTCAGACTCAGAATGTCAAGACCAATTTTGCCGTTAAGATTCTCAAGAAGATCGGCACGGGAGTTAACGACCTGTTTGAGAAGGTTATAGTTACTTTCAATCTTCAGAATAAGTTCTGATAATTCAGGGCTTGCATCGGAATCAAAG
>JBJEQC010000143.1:0-15034 GCA_051881555.1 Acutalibacteraceae bacterium | reverse complement strand
ACCGTTACCCTAGCTCATTCAAACGGGCACAAGACAGGAGAAAGAATATTCGGTTTTTGAAAAGGCAGTATTATTCTGCTTTAAAATTATAAACAGGTTTGATTGTTTTGAGTATATCAGCGGTTGGTGAAATATTGTTTACAATATCATCCATGGATTTGTAAGCCATCGGGCTTTCATCGATAGTTCGGGTGCTTATACATGTGCTGTAGATGCCCTGCATACTCTCCTTGAACTCCTCGACGGTGAACTTTTCCTTTGCCTGTATTCTGCTGAAAAGCCTGCCCGCACCGTGGGGTGCGGAGCAATTCCAATCTTCATTACCCTTGCCGATGCAGATTAAACTGCCGTCACGCATATTGATGGGAATAAGCAGCTTTTCGCCTTTATTGGCAGAAACTGCGCCTTTACGGATAATATTGCTCTCCATATCAATGTAGTTATGAACGGTTTCAAAATGTTCAAAATCCTCAACCTCTTTTTCAAAAAGGCTGTTAAGAATAATTTTTGCCATCATGAAACGGTTAAGAGTTGCGAAATACTGACAGAACTGCATGTCGTGAAGATACATTTCTCTGTATTTGCCTTCAAGAAAACATAGGTCTTTGGGTATTTCGGATTCTTTGAGGGAAAATTCCTTTTTCAGTTTTTTAAGCATCGGTTCGATTTCGGATTTTCTGCCTGTTTCTTTATATTCAGTAATTATTCTGTCTTTTTCAGCCCAAAATTTCTCAATGCCTCTGTGAATTTGCCACGCCATATTTTGATAATGCTCTGCAACCTGTTTGCCGAGATTTCTGCTGCCTGAATGAATAACAAGGTATCTTCTGCCTTCATCATCAACATCAATTTCAATAAAATGATTGCCGCCGCCGAGAGATCCAATGCTTCTTTCAAGGCGTTTTGAATGCTTCAGTTCCCTGTAACAGAAAAGATCCTGCATTTCAGGCAAGTGGACAAGTCTGCCCTCCTGGACATCGGCTCCTGAGGGGATTTTATCTCTTATAATTCTGTCAAGCTTATCAAAATCAACATGATTGAAGCCGAGGTCAACTGTGAGCATTCCGCAGCCGATATCAACGCCCACAATGTTTGGTATTACTCTTTCACCGAGGTTGGCGGTAAAACCTATAACACAGCCTGCACCTGCATGAACATCGGGCATTATTCTGATTTTGCAGCCTTCAACAAAGCTCTGATTGCAGAGAGTTTCAATCTGCTCGGCTGCGGTGTCGTCAATAGTATCAATAAAAACCTTTGCGGTGTTGAATTTTCCGCCGATAGTAATCATTGTTTTTCATCCTTTCTATGCGGCGGAGATAACTCACGCCGCTATTTTTTTGTACCTTTCGCTGCCGATGATATCCATCATCACCTTGTAGGGTGAGAGAGAGCCGTCGGCAACCATTGAAAATATTGCAGGGGTGCAGCCTGAAACAAGAACAACGCCTTGCTCATTCTGCTTTACGGGTTGGTGAATATTTCTGCTTTCAACATTCCAGAAAACTACACGGGGGAGCTTATAGCCGTTTTCTTCAAATATCTTTTTGGCATATTCAAAGTTTGTAAGGCATGAATCCTCGGTGCAATAGTCAAATTCCATATCGGTTATGAAATACAGGGTTGCGGGTAATTCGGACTGAGGAAGATTATTCTTTACAGCCGCATTGAGAATAAGCTCAAACACCTTCTGAATATTAGTATTAGCAACCTCATTGAAGGTTTCGCAGTAGCGCACTTTTTCATAAAGGCTTTTACCCTTGATTTCAACAAGCTGAGGATTTTCGGAGAATGTGATGAAGTGGTCTGCAAATGCACCCTTATTGCACTCTGAAAAGTAAATGCCGAGTGACATTGCAACGGTTATGGGAGCAACACAGTTGGCGCCGTAATAACCGTACATTGAACCTGAACCGTCGATAACTGCAAGGGCGTTTTCACCGTTTGTGAAGTCCTCAAGGTTATTCCACGCAGTTTCGATGCTTTCATCCTCCACCGCATCATTATAATATTCTGGTGAGAAATAGGGTCTGATAAGCTCATAGGGCATAAGTGTTGACGTATTCATTTTTGTTTCACCGCCTGCAACCTTCTGAAGATATTCGTTATATCGCTTGCCGTCATTGCGCTTGAAGGCTTCACGGTATTTGAACAAAGCTTTTGAGGGCTGCTTTGAATAATCAAATGTATAATCTTTTTCACGGAGATTATTCTCAATTATTCTGATTTTTGCGCGGAGCATGGAAAGTGTTTTGCGGTATTCCTTATCGGTTGTGCCGAGCATTTTGACAAGGATTTTTGCATTTTTTACTGTTTCTTTGTCCGATGCATTAACCGAGGGCAGCCACTTGGCAAGAAGTGAAATTTCTCCGTCTGTATAAGTAGCCTTAACATCTCTTTCAAGCTGATTTCTGATGAAATCAACCATGGCTGACTGGCAGGGAGTGCCGATAAGCACAAGCAAATCATCAAACCTGCCGTAATCCGCAACATAAGAAATATTCTTTTTTACGGATTCTGGATAATTCACCGCAAGCCACCTGAAAATGGTGCGAAAAACGCGGCGTTCACCAAGTCCGCCGCGCACATCTCTTGCAAAAAACAGTATTTTCATGGCAATGTCGGGATTTTCGGTGAAAGCCCTGACAAAACGAGTTATTATTTCTTGCTCAGTGTTGCTGCGGATTGCACCTATTGAAGCGAAAAGGTCAAGGCACTCTGAACCTGTTGACAGATATGTAGCCGCACCGTTTTCGGTATAGGTTTTGTTTGCTTCGTTTTTAAGGTAATTCAACATTGAAAACCCCTCCTTGAAATGAATTTTGAAGCAAGGCGCAATAATTGATTTGATAAAGTTCAGGTTTTCACCTTAGCTTATTCAGCGTCAAATTGCTGTTTGCGCCTTTATGCAA
Organism: Acutalibacteraceae bacterium; assembly: GCA_051881555.1. Taxonomy (GTDB): domain Bacteria; phylum Bacillota; class Clostridia; order Oscillospirales; family Acutalibacteraceae; genus CAG-177. The sequence goes on along the minus strand of JBJEQC010000143.1, from coordinate 12,122 downwards.
GACACCGTAATACCGGATTTGAAATTACCGTCAGAATTGTTGCTGCGGGTGTCTTTATAGGTGCATTTGGAAAGCAAGCAAGGGTCCAATACCCAAGGTTACTTAATGCACTTTTTCAAGATGCCTTTTTGGCGTTGCCTATGGCGGCTGCGGTCCGAACCCACAGCTCCCCGATTGCCAACGGGGAATTTTGCATTGTTGCTGTGCAGGCATCTTTATTATTCACAATATAAAGCCAACTGTCTCACAGACCAAAGCTTTGACTTAACCTGCATTCTTTCATTGGCTTATTGTGGTTTATATCAAGATGCGATAATCAATCGGTAATTACCCTGCGTATGTGCAGGGGTAGATTTTTCAATCTGCGACTCTCCGTCAAACATTGCTGTGCGCATCTTTATTGATAAAATCAAGGTGCAATTTGGGGTCAGAACTTACCTGACAAGGAATTTCCGATTTGCTGTTTGCACCTTTAACAAGATACGGAAGCAAAAGCTTCGTCAACCTCCGGAAACAGTTATATAATCCGGGCATTCGAAAGGAATTGCTGAACGCATCTTTAAAGCTGAACCGCAAGGCACATTCAAATGAGGCGAATAAACTTTTCGTCGGTATTTTTTTTGCTGTTCGTGCCTTTATCATTCAGGAAGGCATTTTTGCTTTCCACGGTTGCATTATATCTCCGATTTCTTGGAAAATCACGGAAAAAAAGTTGCGAACTTGACCGTAATCAAGCCCGCAAAAATTAAAATTGCATAGTTTTTTGTGAAACAAGCCGCTCAACTATCAGATTCCTGAAGCTCTGAGGTTCAGTTACCTCAACCATAGGTCCGAAGGATAAAACTCTTATCACAAGCTCGGTTTCATCCGAAGAATCATAATAAATTTTAACCCTATATTTATTATCACTCAACCGTTCGGCTTCTTTCTTGAAATGAGCAAAGTGCAGCATAACCCTTTCAAGAGAATTTCTCTCATCAGTAAGCTCAAGCACAAAAAATGTTTCGCCGTCAAGGGCATCATTTGCATCATCGGCATATGCGTTGCCGATAAATGTGCAGCGTTCAACCCCCGCAAGATTTATGAATGTGCCTTTGCTGCAATGCCTAAGAAGCACACGGAATTTGTCATCTTTTTCGGAATATTCAAGCTTATAAGGGTCTCCTTCCATTAAAAGAAAGTGCCCCTTGTTGCCGTGATAACGGATTTTCAGCCTTTCTTTATGTTTTATTGCATGAAGAAAAAGCCTGAAATTTTTGATATAGTTTTTATCTTCAAAAGGGTCGCCGTTGTTGTATTTGTCGAACACAACAAAATCATCGGGAGTAAAAAGCGGTTCAACATCACCGAGAAAGCTAAAATCAACATCAAAAAGCTTTATTCTCGGGTCAAGGCTGATCGCTTTAAGCCATCTTTTCTGAAGAAGAGTCAGCGGCATTGAAGGCTTGTTTTTAAGCGGAGTTGTCAAATCCGAATTCAAGAGCTGCCACTTTCCGCTTTTAAGAGCGGGAATAACGGTAAGAAAGCTTTCGGCAAATGCTTTTTCCGAAACAATTTCGTTCATTCTTTTTTCGGTCAGTTCGCCCTTAACCGCCTCTGATAGAATTGCCGCAACCGCATTATAATAGTTGCCGTAAATCTCGTGAAAAATCATTGCGCCTCACCTCCGATTCCGTACATACGGTATAAATCCGTCATATCCATGCGAAAACGGTTTTCAACAAGTTTATTTGAGATATCCAAAGCTTTTATTCTGCAAATAAAGGTACGAATCCACGGAAGCATTTCGTTTGAATCATAAACATCTGCGGTGAATTTTGCCGTGTTTTTATCAATTCTTTCAACATTGCCGCAACGCTTTTCACGCATAAGGCGCTTATAAATATGTTCTTCTTTTGCTCCGATATAAACGGTAAATTCAACATGCTCAAGTTCACTCTTGGCGCTGTATCCCACACCCCACATATGTTTTTCAAGCTGTGAGAATTCTTCACGCAGGCAGTCAAAGATTTCGCATACCTCGCCCGAAACAATGTTGCTGATATAGTCGAGCCTGAACATCTTGATACTATTGAATCTTTCTGAAAATCCTGCAAGATATCTTCTGCCGCTTTGAACGCTGACAAATATTTTAATCGGAATAACTTTTTCGGTTCTTTCGCCGTTATTCCGTCTCGAACAGTTGGTGAGAGTTACCCGCTTTTTCTCCCTTATTGCGTCAAAAAGGCTGCACAAAACTTCGCTTTCAAGGGCGTGGGTTATGTAGTGATGCTTGAAAGAAAATATTTCGTTTTTGTTTTCGGCTTTATCAAGTATATAGCTGCCGATGACTCCGCAAAGCCCTGCTTCTGCAAAGAATTCAACGGCATGGGTACAGGATGAAATATCGGAATCTTCACAGCGTGAATATAAAGCTCGTTTACCGTCTTTTCTGCATTTGATAAGTCCGATTCCGGAATATTCTTTCAGCTTTTTTCTGACGGTGGATTCGTCAAATTCCATTGGATTCTCAAAGCAGAGAAGATAATCGTCAATTCTTTCGGCAATTTCAGATAAGGTTAGTTCAATATCCGAAGAATGAAGAATGTCAAAGAGAATAAAATGCAGAGTTATGTCGCCGTCGGTAAAGCTTTTTGACTTCAGCACATTATATAAAGGATTGCGGCTTGATGAACGGCTGTCAATTGAAAGAAAAACATTTTTGCCGTTTTCAGTCTGTCGGAATCCGATATAATTGCCTAACCAGCTTTCAATCCTTCGGCGTTCATTGTCATAGGAACGGGCGCTCTTTTTATCGTATTCATCTCTGCTCTTAAATCCGTAAACATAGAATTCTCTCATATAGTCACGGATTTTTTCAAAATTTTTAATAAGCTCGGAATATGCCATTCATCTCACCTCCGGAATGTCAGTATATTAAGCCGTAAAAAGCTCTTTCTGCCGCAAATACAACAGATTTATTTTTGGATAGTGTACTATAATACGGCCGCAAAGTCAATGGGTGCCCGCCCAAACGGCTTTCTCGGAGTTTAAAAATCGGGTTTGCTGTTACGATATTTACTTTTCATTTTATATAGTGTATAATATATTAAAACGAAAACATTTTCTGCAAAACAAGAAAAAGGGTGAATAATCATGACAAAAAAAGAATACCTCAGCCAAATTGACGAAGTTATTGCAAACGGCAGGTTCAAGGATAACTGGAAGTCTCTTTCAAATCACAAAACGCCCGATTGGTACTATAAGGGCAAATTCGGAATCTTTATTCATTGGGGCATTTACAGCGTGCCTGCTTTCGGCAGTGAATGGTATTCACGAAACATGTATATTAAGGAAAGATACGAGTTTGACCACCATATCAAAACCTACGGAAATCATAAAGACTTCGGCTATAAGGATTTTATCCCCATGTTCAAGGCGGAAAAATTTGATGCCGGAAAGTGGATTTCAGCCTTTAAAAATGCAGGCGCAAAATTTGTTATGCCCGTCTGCGAGCATCACGACGGCTTTGCAATGTATGATACGGAATTTAACCGCTGGAACTCCAAAAAAATGGGTCCTTGCAGAGATGTTGCGGGCGAATTAAAGGCGGAATGCGAAAAGCAGGGTCTTGTGTTCTGCGCCTCAACTCACAGAGCGGAGCATTATTTCTTTATGAATATGGGCAGAACCTTTGACAGCGACATTAACCCCGATAGCGAAGATTTTGACTTTTATGCCCCCGCATATTATGAAGATAAATTCGGTCTGTCAATGACCGCAACCTGCGACTGCGTTGATGAGACGGGAGCGAGCAAGGAGTGGCTTGACGATTGGATGGTGAGAACCTGCGAGCTTGTTGACAAATATCAGCCGAAAATTCTCTATTTTGATTGGTGGATTCAAAACGAATCGTTTAAGCCTTACCTCAAAAAAATAGCCGCATATTACTACAACCGTGCCGAAGAATGGGGCGAGGAGGTTACGGTTGATTATAAGCATAACGCTTTTGCTTTGGGAACGGCTACGCTCGATATAGAAAGAGGCTCGCTCGGCGATATCTTCCCTTACCCTTGGCAGACCGACACCGCAATCGGCAAGAAATCATGGGGCTACAGAAAAGACAACACCTATAAATCAACATATGAGGTTGTTACAACCTTAATTGATGTTGTTTCCAAAAACGGAATGCTTCTGCTGAATATCGGGCCGAAAGCCGACGGAACATTCACCGACGAAGAAACGAAGGTTTTGGAGGAGCTCGGCGAATGGATTAAAGTGAACGGCGAAGGTATATATGAAACCGTGCCGTACAAATTCTATAAAGAGGGCGAAAATCAGGCCGCCTCGGGCATGTTCTCGGAGGGCAATGTTGAATACACCGAAAAAGATTTCCGTTTTACATATAAAGACGGCGTGCTTTATGCTTTCCAGATGAAGCCGTCAAAAACAGTTAAAATAAATTCGCTTTATACAGACCGATGCGGAACCTGCGTTGAAAATGTTTCGGTTCTCGGGAACAATAAGGTCAAAAGCTTCTCTTGCGGCAAAGACGGGCTTCTGATTGAGCTTGAAAACGAGCCGGAAACAAGTCTGCCCGTTTGCATTAAAATAGAGTTGGAGTAATTGATTATGGAAGATAAACTGACAGGCGCAGAGCTTGCTTCACGCCTTAAAGGACAGCTCAATTCCAACATGAAATTCAACGGGATAAGCGGTGTTGACGATGAATCTCTGCATTTAAGCGAACAGGATATAAAGTGGTGGAGAGATGCCAAATTCGGCATGTTTATCCATTGGGGAGTATATTCTGTTCTGGAGCGGGGCGAGTGGACTTATTTCAACGATAAGCTTGATGAAAATTATTACCGAAGCGTTGCCGAAAATGAATTCAAGCCCGACAAGAGCGCAAAAGAAATCATGGACGGTTGGACTTCTGCCGCAGTTAATGCCGGCATGAAATATGCGGTCATGGTGACCCGTCACCATGACGGATATGCTCTCTGGGACAGCAAGTGTTCATATAAGGATTTCACATCTGTAAGATGCGGAAGCGGAGAAGATTATGTAAAGGCGTTCACTGATGCTTGCAGAGAAAAAGGACTTTATACAGGTCTTTATTATTCGCCTATGGATTGGCGCTTCGACGGATATTTTCATCCGAAAGAGAATCCCGAAAATGCTCTGCTTATGAAAAAACAGGGCTACGGTCAGGTGGAAGAGCTTTGCAGAAATTACGGCAAAATCGACATACTCTGGTATGACGGCGGGTGGCTTGCCCATCAGGGGAGCGATGCGGATGCGGCATGGTTCTGGGAGCCGATAAAGCTCAACAAAATGGTGCGTTCATATAATCCGAAATGTATGGTGACGCCCCGTTCGGGCTACAAAGGCGATTTTGAATGTGACGAGGGTTCCCACGAAATAAAGGGCAAAATCGTGCCGATTCCGTGGGAAAAGAATATGTCGCTGACAGGGCATTGGGCGTATGTGGGCAATGACAAAACATGGCCTTTTGATTATATGATAAAAATGCTTGTTAACGCAGTATGCCGTGACGGGAATCTACTGTTGAATTTAGCGCCTGACAGAAACGGCAATATCCCCGAAAAAAGCATAGAAATACTTAATAAAATCGGAGCTTGGCTGAAAGAAAACGGAGAATCAATATACGGAACGAGGGCGGGCTTATGGCAGCCCGTTGATAATGTTTACGGCAGTGTATATAAAGAAAATGCAGTTTATCTGCATATTTTGGATTGCCGCGCCTTTGAGAAAATATTACTGCCGGATATAAGCCGAAAAATTGCCGGAGCAGAAATGCCGGGCGGCGATCCGATAGAGTTCACACAAAGCCATGACGGAATAAAGCTTTTTATTCCCGAAGATTATAAAAATAAAGAATCGGTTGACACTATAGTGAAAATTATTTTGGAATAGATTAATTATATTCCGCTTTCCAAAACCCTTGACAAACCGAAAAACACAAGCTATAATCTGTTCATAACCATAAAGAGTGATGCGAGGGACAGACCCGTTGACCATCCGGCAACCTGCAAAAGCAAGGTGCCAAAGTCTGACCGATGGTGTGTTTAATATTCAATTTCCGTCACACCTGTCGGCAACGATGGGTGTGATTTTTGTTTCGTCTCTTTACGGAATAAGCTTGAAGGGAAGAAATTAACAATGTCAAAAATCAAATCTTTGCTGTCAGCCTACAGCGGCAGAATCTATGTTTATCTTGCAGACGCAGAAACAGGCAAAAGGTTTTTGCGGGATGCGGAAGATGAAGGCTTCACCTTTGCCGACGGCGTAAAGCCGACGGAAAGAGAACCTGATATTATTTTTGCCGTCAATGACGATATGACCGTAAATTATGTCGGCTTTATCGGCCATATGGCATATCGGGTTGCAGACAGAGTCGGCAATCAGCCGCTTATAAAAATTGACTATCGGGATATTCGGGAACAGGCGAAATGAAAAGAGACGGCGGGGCAGATATTTACATGTTTTTGCTTTTAGTGTATTATTAATTTATCCCAAAAAACATGAAGAAAGGAACGGAAAAGCAGTAAAGAGTAATTCAAACTGTTTTTTTGGTGGTTGATTATGGAATCTGAAATAATTGTCCGTCGGTTAAATGAAAATGAAACGGCAGATGCGCTGTCGCTTGTCCGGAAAGTGTTTTTGGAATATGAAGCACCCGATTATCCGGAAGAGGGCATTGAGGAATTTTTCAAGAGCATCCATGATGAAAAATACCTGTCTCAGCTTCGTATTTTCGGAGCTTTCAAAGATGAAAAAACAGTCGGCGTAATAGCAACAAGAAACGGCGGAACACACATTGCTCTGTTTTTTGTTGATGGAAAATATCAAAGGCAGGGAATCGGAAAAGAATTGTTCAAAACGGTTTGCAAAGAGTGCAACGCAGACATAATAACCGTGAATTCATCGCCGTTTGCCGTTCCGATTTATCAAAAATTAGGTTTTTGCAAAACCGATGAAGAGCAGACGGTTAACGGCTTGCGGTTTACTCCGATGGAATATAAAGTGATTTGAACCGATGAAAGTTAACCGTATTGAAGTTTTCAACTCATTGTGATATAATATTTTCAGATAATTCCAAATTAACACGAAAGGTATTCAGGTGCTTTAATATGCCCTTAAAAATCATTCGACAGGATATAACCAAAATCAAATGCGATGCAATAGTTAACCCGACCAACCGACACATGGAGCCGGGCGGGGGAGCGGATCTTGCCGTTCACGAGGCGGCGGGGCCGGAGCTTTACGAATACTGTCAGAAGCTCGGCGGCTGTCCCGTCGGAACGGCCGTGATAACGCCCGCATTCAGGCTGCCGTGCAAATTTATCATTCACACGGCGGGTCCCGATTGGTACAGGGTTAACAGTCCACGGAAGGTGCTTATTTCCTGCTATGAAAACTGTCTCAGGCTTGCGGCGGAAAACGGATGCGAAAGCCTTGCAATGCCCTTGATTTCATCGGGCGCATACGGCTATCCCAAGGATGAGGTTATCAGAATCGCAACCTCGGTTATAAGCGACTTTCTGACCGAGCATGAAATGATGATATATCTGCTTGTGTTCGATAAAAAAGCTTATGAGATAAGTCAGAAGCTGTTCTGCGATATCGCCGCATACATTGACGATAATTACATAGCGGCGCATTGCGAGGATGCGATTGTCTTTAACCGTGAATGGCACGGCGAAAAAAACCTTAACGCTTCCGTTCCGAGAGATGAAATAATCCGCCGTCGCAGACAGGCTCTTGAAGAAATACGCAGGAACGAGACGGAGGATTTCTGCACATTTCAAGCGGAAAAATGCGAGCCTGTCAAGGCTTCATTGAATCTTGAAAACCTTTTTGAAAACATGGATAAGGGCTTTGCCGAAACCCTGTTCTATTATATCGACAAAAAGGGCATGACCGATGTTGAATGCTACAAAAAATCCAATGTTGACAAGAAAACATTCTCGAAAATCAAATGCAATAAGGATTACCGACCGAGCAAGGTGACGGCGGTTTCGTTCGCCATAGGGCTGAGACTTGATTCCGAAGAGGCAAATCATCTGCTCAGCACCGTCGGCATGTGCCTTTCTCACGCATATAAATTTGATGTAATTATAGAATACTTCATCAAGACGGGAAACTATAAAGATATTTATGAGGTCAACGAGGTGCTGTATCAGTTTGACCAGCAGTTGTTGGGAGTATAGAACAAAAAAATCTTTGAAATACGTATAAAAAGTCTCCCGCCGAGCGACCATCTGAACCGAAAAACTCTGTATAATGCGGTTGTAAGGTTGAAAAACCGAACGAAATCATTATTATACGGAGGAATTAACCATGAAAAACAACATTACGGAGCTTGTATTTATTCTTGACAGAAGCGGTTCAATGTCGGGGCTTGAAAAAGACACGATAGGCGGGTTCAACTCGATGATTGAGAAACAGCGCAGGCAGGACGGCGAATGCTATGTTTCAACCGTGCTGTTCGATAATGTTTCCGAGGTTCTGCATGACAGAGCGAAGCTTTCCGAGGTGAAACCCATGACCGAAGATGACTACACGGTCAGGGGCTGCACGGCGCTCATTGACGCAATCGGCGGCGCAATTCACCACATCGGCAATGTTCATAAATACGCCCGTCCCGAGGATGTGCCCGAGCACACCTTGTTCGTTATCACGACCGACGGAATGGAAAACGCCAGCCGCAGATATTCGAGCGGGCAGGTCAAAGCGATGATAAAGCGTCAAAAAGAAAAATACGGCTGGGAGTTTCTGTTCATCGGCGCAAATATTGACGCCGTTGAAACTGCCGCCCGTTACGGAATCGACGAGGACAGAGCCGTAAATTATATGGCCGACCAAGAGGGCACGCAGATTCTTTATGAATCGGTTTCGGCGGCGGTCTGCGATGTCAGGTCAAACAAAAAATTAAGCAAAGCATGGTCGCAAAATATCGACAGCGACTATCAGTCAAGAAAATGATTTTATCGTCCGCTTTTCGGTACATCGTATGATGTATAATATAGCCAAACAAAGAAAATATCGCTGTGAAACGGGGGAGTCAATACGGCAGGGGCAATTATTGCTGTAATCCTGATTCTGATTTTTGCTTCATGGTGGAGCAACACTCCCGATGTTAAAACAAAAGGGAATCCGAATTTTCATCGGGACAGTTTCGATAAGGATTCATGGAAAAACTTTGATATTCACCGTGACAGCGATAATCATGTTCTGCCCGATGAGTATCTTGAGGGTAAGTATTTTAACGGTGAATTCGTCAATGAAAAAAGCCGTAAAAATAAAAAATGATTATTGGGAGGAAACATTATGTTTGGTGACGAAGGATTTTTCGGCGGATTATTTGATTTTAACGGCGACGGAAAGCTCGATTCATTTGAAAGAGCGGCGGATTTTGCGGCGTTTGTCGGGCTTATGGATGAAGCGGAGCGGGAGGAAGCAAATGAGGATGAGGAGTTTGACTCCGACGGTTCTGATTTTTGAAAGGATGAAAACATGATTTCGGAAAAAGAATATAAAATAAAATCCGTCATACTCGGTCATGCCGTCGGCGACGCTCTCGGAGTGCCTGTTGAATTTTATTCAAGAGAGGAGCTTGAAGAAGGCCCCGTTACGGATATGGAGGGCTTCGGAACCTATCCGTTACCTGCCGGCTGTTGGTCCGATGACACAAGCATGGCACTTGCAGGGCTTGACAGCCTTGCAAACGGCAGAGTGGATTATGATGAAATCATGCAGAACTTTGTAAAGTGGTTTAACGAGGATGAATACACGCCGACAGGCGAAATGTTTGACAGCGGCAACACCTGCAGCACGGCAATCGGGAATTATTTCAAGCGCAAAATGCTCCCATTGGACTGCGGACTTTCGGACGAATTTTCAAACGGCAACGGCTCGCTGATGCGAATAAATCCGTTCGTTTTGTTCTCTCTGTTCAACGGCGGCGGGGAATTGAACCTTGATTTAATCCGAAACGGCTCAATGCTCACCCATGCGCATGTGCGCTCGCAAATCGGCTGCGAAATATATGCTTTTATCCTGAAAGAACTGCTGACAGAGCAGAACAAAGCGTCGGTTTCGCTCGGACTTCGGAAAGCATATGAAGAATTAAGCGAAGAACCCGAAATCCGCCATTACAGCCGGATTTTTGACGCCGATTTTAAAAATACCGACAGAAGCCTGATAAAAAGTTCGGGCTATATCGTTGACACGCTTGAAGCGGCGCTCTGGTGCCTGCTGACAACCGATTCATACAAAGACTGCGTTCTGAAAACGGTAAACCTCGGATACGATACCGACACGGTTGCGGCGGTTGCGGGCGGCCTTGCGGGAGCGCTTTACGGCTTTGATTCAATCCCGAAGCCGTGGCTCGACACATTAAAAAGGAAAGATTATATTGAAGAAATGTGCAGCAGAGCAAGCCTGAATTGGAAATGACGGAAATTAAAATTTGCGATTTTCTCTGAAGCTTTTAATCCTTGCGTAATTTTCAAAATAGACTTTTGTCTTTAATCGCATAAACTGTTGACTATTCGCCTAAAATACAGTATAATATATGCGAATAATTTACTTGCAGGTGATTAAATGAAAATATTTGATTATTCAAAATTGAAGAATAATGTGTGGGATAATGAGATTTTAGGTCTCGTTTCACAGATACACGAATACAAGGGAAAGCAAGAATATTATATGGTTCAAAAGCCGGAGTCTCTTAATAAATTAGTTGAGATTGCCATTGTTCAAAGTACGGAAGCATCAAATGCGATTGAAGGTATCAGAACAACAAGCACAAGGTTAAAGCAATTATGTGCTGAGAAAACGACTCCTAAAAACCGTGATGAAAGAGAGATACTCGGTTATCGTGATGTACTCAATACCATCCACGAAAATTATGAGTATATCCCTTTAACTTCAAATTGCATCCTACAGCTCCACAGAGATTTGTATAAATATTCCGAAAAAGGTATTGGCGGAACATATAAGGCAACGCAAAACTTTATTGCCGCAATGGATACGAACGGTAATGAATATGTGCTTTTCACACCGCTTGCACCTTATGAAACCAAACCGGCGGTTGAGAAAATTTGCGAAGAATTTAACCGCATAATTGACACGCAAGAAATCGACCCATTAATTCTTATACCGATTTTCATTCACGATTTTTTGTGTATTCACCCATTCAGCGACGGTAACGGCAGAATGAGCAGACTGCTCACAACATTGCTGTTATATAAATCAGGCTACCTTGTCGGAAAGTATATTTCAATCGAAAGTAAGATTGCAAAGAATAAAGATTTATACTATGATGCGTTGTCAGAGTGTCAAGTGGGTTGGTATGAAAATGCAGAGGATAATTCAAAGTTTATCAAGTATATTCTCGGAACGGTATTATCTGCTTATCGTGATTTGGACGAACGGCTTGCACTGTTAGATAAAAAGCTGACAGCGGCAGAAATGGTTGAAAAGGCTGTTGAAACAAAGATTGGAAAATTCACAAAATCCGATATTATGGAGCTTTGCCCATCAATCAGCAAAGCGTCTGTGGAAAACGCCCTGAAATCATTGGTTGAAAACGGAACAATCGCCCGTCACGGCGGCGGTCGTTCAACATTCTACAGCAGGATTGAAAAGCGTTAAAAAGGCTTTGACAATAAAAGTTTGTAAGTTTGATTATACATTATTATCGGATTGAAATTTTGAAGAATCTGGAGAAACCATGACAAATCAAGAAATATTGCAAATCGCATTGCGGCAGTCGGCGTATGACTGCAACTGCAATGCAGAGGATTTTCTTTCAAACGAAAACAAGGTTGTTTTATCGCAGAAAAACGAAAATGCACGGGTTTATGTGCCGCTTCCGCTTGAATGCGATTTGGTGTCATACGGCAACAATGTCGTTGCTCAGGTCAGCCCGAGAATGAAAGAAACGGTTGAGTGGTATATAAACAAATACTCAGCTCCGCATTGCTTTGAATCGCCCAATGTAATTGCGCTTAATGAAAAATTAGCGGCGTTCGGTTATAAGGTTTGCTTTATGGCAGAATATTTTCTGCCCGATATTAACGAGCTTAAAGAATTACCCTGCGATTATGAAA
>JBJEQC010000142.1:0-3454 GCA_051881555.1 Acutalibacteraceae bacterium | reverse complement strand
ATGGAGAACAAAGTTGGCTGAATAATCAGCAAAAATAACGCCCGCAAAAGTGAGGGAAGCCTTCACTTCTGCGGGCGCATTTCGCCGTTAAGCACGACACTCAGTTGAATAATCAGATGAAGAAATATTAAATCGTTTATTATTTTTTAAGATTAACCATACTTCTTGGCAAGCGCTTCAATAACAGCCTTAACAGTTGACCGAAGCTGAACGAAGAACTCGGTTATCTCTGCAATAAGCCAATCGAAAAACAGCTTAAACGAAAACTTATAGTTAGCTTTAAGCTCAACATTTTCATCGGGCATTATGAATCTGACCTCAGCGTTTTGAAGCTGTTCATCGGTGAGATTCGGGTTGCCGCTGACTACTTCCCAATTTGTAAATCCGTAATACGGTTTATCCGGTTTTGATATATCCGTCGGAGGAGCGGTGTGAACAACCTCTGCACCGTATTCATACAGTACCGATCTCTCCAATCCGGTTGCACTGAATCTCCATTTCAGAGCTACATATCCTTTGTCATATATAATATCGGGTATTACAAATCTGTTGTCTTCTCCGTTATAAACCGCTTTTAACACATACGGTCCGCTCTTTTTCTGTTCAACCTCAAACAAGGTTGATGCCTTGACTTTTTCAAGGACAAGCTCATCGTTCAGATAAATATTAAAAGTAGCCTCAGTTTTTACAGGCATTCTGATTATCAGCTTGCCTGAAGAATGCTCAATTGCGGCATCAAGCTTTTTCGGCTCAACCAAAAGATTAAATCTCACCATTTTTGTGTTATAACATGCACTGTTTTTCGGAATAAGCTTAAACTCCAACTCATGAAGCCCGACATCAAGCCTTTGGTCAGCATATGGCAATTCATTATTATCCATATCCTTCATCTGCATTTGCTGAACTCCGATATCTTCAGGAACATATGCCATTAAAAGCCCGTATAACTGGTTAATCGTCATTTCAGTCATATATGGTACTTTAATTGTCGGAATACCGCTTCCGTCTTCAGAAATAAGATAAGGATCCGCCTTTTTAACCTTAACGGGAAGTCTGAAAGCTACGGGCTGAGCAACTGTCTGATCATCAGGGGTGAAGATGACTTCGGGCCCTATCGGTGAAGTTTCGGGCTTTACATCTTTCCAAGCATCTGATATTTCAAATTTACCCGGAACATTAGCCTCTCCGCCTTTAAGCTCAAAATCTCCCCACTTGTAATTCTCATTGTAGGTGAATTCATCAATGGTCGGGTATGTTATAATCTCCGCAAGAGGAATTTCCGGAGGTATAACTTCAACCCATACATCCTGAGTTATGACTTTATACCAACCCGAAGCTGAATATTTCGGGCGAATACGCAGCGGAAAATATCCGCTTTGCTCAGGAACGGTATCGAGAATTTCCCACTCATAGGTGAATTCTTCCAGCTTCGGATCGTTTTCGTTGTGAGGATTGACAAGTTTTCCGTTAAAAGTAACTATTGAATTTCTGAGCGGCTCTCCGTAATTAATGCTTGACGCAGTGGGAAGATCCCCAACAATGACAGGAACGGTCGGGCTGATTGTTACCGAGACCTTTTTGCATTTTTCAATGGTAAAGCCGTTATAAGCGCTCGTGTCATCGGGAACAAATTTTATATTATATCTTTTGAGATAAATCGGATCTTCAGGGTCAACATGCTCAAAATGACCGGGAACCTCAACTCCGTTATATTCAACTCTTCCGCCGGATAAAACCGAATCCTTTGCAGCCTGACCTGAATAGATATCGGTTGCCGTCGGATATTCAACAACATTTGAAACCGTTAAATCAACTGCGGCAAATGCATAAAACGGTATAACTGCAAGCATAATTAACAACGACATTGACAAGGCAATTATTTTAACGCTTTTCCTTTTAATTGCGGTTGAATTCATCAATTAATCATTCCTTTCATTAAAAATTGACAGATGAAAAAGTCAGATTCGGAATTGCATCCGAAATGGCGCTAAGGCATTTTGAAAAACCACCCTTCTGCCTGTTTCGATAATTCATTTTCTTCTTCATATTTTCAGCAAGCCATACGAAGCCCAAAATGATTATATAAAAAATATCAACGAAAAATTGTTATAAATTGTCAATTCAGAAAAATTTAAAACCGTTCAGAAACAGTTAAACCTCTTATTTCATAATATGCAAGCTTATCTGTTATTTTTCTTTGAATTTACAAATTTTTCAAAATTAACGGCATGAAAATGAAAAAAAGCTCTTAATTCGCCTTAAATGCCCCTATGAATGAGAATTATTGAATAATAAGTCTTGATTTTTTCATTTCAATCAGCTATAATAGAAAAGCTGATTCGCCGGTGTGATGGAATTGGCAGACGTGCCGGACTCAAAATCCGGTGGGCTAACACCCCGTGCGGGTTCGACCCCCGCCACCGGCACCATGAAAGAAACCGCTTTTGTCCGGCAGACAAAAGCGGTTTCTTTCAGTTAAATCCGTCCTTTGTCCGGAATAAATCCATCTTCGATGGATGAAATCATTTCTTGATTAAATCCGCCTTTCGGCGGAATAAAAGACGGATTTAATTTCATCCGTTTAACGGATTTCATCTGCAAAGCAGATTTCATCCTTGCGCAAGCAAGGATTTCATTGAAATATAAAGGTGAGGTGTTTGCCGTGGCAGAAAATAAGCTTGCTGACCTGTCAATGGATTTCGCAGTTAAAGTTATGAAAATAACTGATGAAGTGAAAGGGCATTTTTCTATAATAAATCAATTGGAACGATCGGCAACAAGTATAGGTGCCAATATCCGTGAAGCAAAGTATGCACATAGCAGGTCTGATTTTATTGCAAAACTTCAAATATCCCTTAAAGAGTGTTATGAAACAGAATATTGGTTGGAACTTATTGAAAGAACTGAATTATTACCAAATGACAGCGTAAAAAGTGTTTTGCATGATTGCGGAGTAATACGCCGTATGCTGATTGCCTCTATCAATACCGCAAAGGAGAACCAAAAATGAATATAACAATTGAAGCTTTGCAGGCTTACTTATCCGACCGATACGCCGGTCGGGCTGATGAACATGGTCTATTCATGAAGCTGGTGGAAGAAATCGGCGAGGTAGCCGAGGTTTTGAACAAAAGAGCGGGATATAAGTCCTCTGACGGAAGCGAGCTTCAGGAAAAACTGGGTGAGGAATTGGCTGATATGCTCCACTATATTGTTGCAATCGCCGCAATCAACGGAATTGACTTGAACAATATAATTATTCAAAAGGATAAAACCGCTTCCGTTAAATATCACCATGATGTCAATTTGGAATCATTCATTTTGAACAGAAATAGTTAAACAGTCAACAATATTCAAAAAACGACAGCCTTCAAAAGCTGTCGTTTTGTTATGTTCTTATAGTTTTTTTAACAACAATAAATATGGTTTTGAGGGGCTTATTTCCGCCCCGTCT
>JBJEQC010000141.1:0-3456 GCA_051881555.1 Acutalibacteraceae bacterium | reverse complement strand
TCGGAGCTTGACGGCGTCAGCGAAGACGAAATAATCCGTTCTTTCAGTATTGACGAAGCCGAAAACGAGCCTGAAGAAACCGAAGACAGCGGCGAAGAAATAACTGATGAAGAAGGCATAGAAGAAAATGCAATGCTTCCTTTCATCGAACTTTCTGAAAAAGCCGAAAACAGTTTTTCAGACCTCATCTATGTTATTGGCGCACCGATTCTGATGTTTGTTCCCATATTCGGCTGGGCGGCAATAATTGACGGCTTCACGTCTCTGTTCAGCCTTCTTGCTCTCCCGCTCAGCTTCATCGGAGCGTGCATTGAAGCCGGCGAAATCTATTTCGCAACAAATGAATAAATATCAACGATTTTTCTCCTGCCGCACTTGACATTTGCGCCGTGTGTGGTAAAATAAAGAAAATATCGGATTTAACCGGCAATGGCGGCGGTGAATTAACCTCTGCTGTTGCCGCTTTTGTTTTTTTCAGGCAAATTACCGCATTTGTTTATAAAATATACATTAAATAAATAAAGTGTGCAGTATAATTTGTTGACAATCAACAATAAATCTGATAAAATAAGATGAATATATTTATATTGTATTATTCTAAGGAGGAAATCAAAATGATTGATCAAAAAACGCTGGCTTATATCAATCTTTACGGCGTTCTCGGAACTCTTGAAAACCTCTGCGAGCTTGCTCCCGAGGCTCAGAGCATTCTGACGAACAAAAAGCCCATCAAAATCGGCTTTGAAGTAAAGGACGGTCCGAGCGCAACAATCACCTTTGCAGGCGGCAAATGCCGCATGGAGCAGGGCTGCTCCAAGTGCGACGTTAAACTGCCGTTCAGCTCATGCGAAAAATTCAACGGACTTATTGACGGAACCGTTACACCCATCCCCTCAAAGGGCTTTCTTCATATCGGTTTTCTTCTTAAAGATTTTACAAAGCTCACCGATCTGCTGACAAAGTATATGCGCCCCGACCCCGCTGACCTTGAAGATCCCGATTTCTTCAGAATCAGCACTTCTCTTATGCTTTACACAATCACCGTTGCAATTGCTCAGATAGGCAACAACGATGAAATCGGCAAATTCTCCGCTGACCACATGGTTGACGGCGAAATCGCTTTCAGCATCAAGAACGGCCCCGCAACAACAATCAGAGTCAAGAATCACAGACTGCTCGGCATCAAGCAGCCCTGCGAGAATCCGAGAGCGGTTATGGAGTTTGAATCCATCGAGCTTGCAAGAGATCTTTTTGACGGCAAGGTTAACGCAGTTGCATGCATCGGCACGGGCTCCATCATTATGAAGGGCATGATCTCCATGCTCGATAACCTCAACAGAATTCTTGACCGTGTTGCCCTGTATCTGGCATAAGGAGGAAGCACAATGAGCATTAAAGTTAATACATATGAAAAAAGCACAGAGCTCTTTCAGAGAGCAACAAAAGTAATCCCCTCGGGTCTTTACGGCCATCAGGGCCCTGCCGAGGGCTGCTGCATTCCCGTTTCGGCTTATCCCCTTTTCAGCGCAAAAGCAAAGGGCTCATACTTCTGGGATGTTGACGGCAACAGATTCATCGATTATATGTGCGCCTACGGCCCCAACGTTCTCGGCTACAATGACCCCGATGTTGACGCCGCCGCAATGGCTCAGGCAAAAATCGAAAACTGCGTTACCGCTCCCTCGTCAAAGATAGTTGAATTTGCCGAGTGCCTTGTTGACACCGTTGCCTCCGCCGATTGGGCATTCTTCGCAAAGAACGGCGGCGACACAACGACCGCCGCTATCATGACCGCAAGAGCCGCAACCCACAGAAAGAAAATCATCTTCGTTAACGGCTTCTATCACGGCGTTGCTCCCTGGTGCCAGAAGGTTGACTATCCCGGCGTTCTGCCCGAGGATGTTGCAAACAACCTCTATGTTGACTGGAATGACTATGAGGGTCTTGAAAAAATCGTTGAAGAAAATGACGGTGAAATCGCCGCTTTCATTTCAACTCCTTATCTCCACGGCAACTTTATTGACAATGTTCTCCCCGCTGAGGGCTATTGGCAGAAAGTCCGCAATCTCTGCACCAAAAAGGGCATCGTTCTTATCATCGACGATGTAAGAGCAGGATTCAGACTTGACCTTGCAGGCTCCGACCATTATTACGGCTTTGAGGCTGACCTTATCTGCTTCTGCAAGGCTCTTGCAAACGGCTGGAATGTTTCCGCTCTCTGCGGCAAAGAGTGGCTCAAGAGCGCAATCAGCGGTCTTTCATACACGGGCAGCTATTGGATGAGCGCAATTCCGTTCGCCGCAGGTATCGCCTGCATCGAGAAGATGAAGAAGCTCGACACTCCGACTCTGTTCCGCAAAAACGGACTTATGCTCACCGACGGTCTGAAAGCCGCCGCAGAGAACAACGGCTTCCACCTGAGCGTTTCGGGCGAGCCCGCTCTGTTCTATCTCATGCTTAAAGACGACGATTCTCTCATGCTTCATCAGGAGTGGATTGCAGAGATCGTCAAGAGAGGCGTATTCATGACCAACCACCACAACCACTTCATGAACGCTTCACTCACCGAGGACGATATCAAGCAGACCATCGAGGTTGCGGAAGAAGCATTCCATGTTCTCCGCAAGAATCACCCCGAGCTCGGCTGATTAAGTTGAAAATTATTTTTTGAAATATAAAGGAGGAATTCCCATGGCATTATCAAAGCAGGAATGGCTTGCGCTTGAGAAAAAGGCGCATGAACTGCGTACCCTTTGCCTTGACACCACCTATTGGGCAGGCAGCGCTCATATCGGAGGCGGCATGAGCGTTATGGATATGCTCACCATTCTCTACTACAAGTACATGAAAATCGACACTTCCAACGCTCAGTGGGAGGACAGAGACCGTTTCATCCTCAGCAAGGGTCATGCAGGTGTCGCATATGCATGCGTTCTCTGCGACCTCGGCTTCAACGACAAGGAGCAGCTCAAGACCTTCAACCTGACAAATTCCAAGATGGGCATTCATCTTGACTCAAACAAGGTTGTCGGCGCCGACGCTTCAACAGGCTCTCTCGGCCACGGTCTTTCAATCGCCCTCGGCACAGCTCTTGCCGCAAAGGTTCTGGGCAAGGATTACAAAACATACTGCATTCTCGGCGACGGCGAATGCGACGAAGGCTCCAACTGGGAGGCAGGCATGTCCGCCGCTCATTTCAAAGCCGATAATCTTATCTCCTTTGTTGACCGCAACGGCTGCATGATCGACGGCAAAACAGAGGATGTTATGAAGCTTGAACCCCTTGCAGACAAATGGCGTGCATTCGGCTTCATCGTTAAGGAAGTTGACGGCCATAACTTCAACGAGCTCTCCGAAGCAATTGATTTTGCTCTTGAGAACAAAGGCGCTCCCGTTATGATAATTGCCAACACCGTTAAGGGCGCAGGCATTGACTTCATGGAGGGCGACTATAAA
>JBJEQC010000140.1:0-3460 GCA_051881555.1 Acutalibacteraceae bacterium | reverse complement strand
AAATTCATAAATCGGAGGTGATTTTGTGAATGATGCTAAACAACCCCCCGAAACCATTCTCAATAAAATAATTGAAGAAAAAAGACTTTCAAGAGGGCGTTTGAAAATATTCTTCGGTTATGCCGCAGGCGTCGGAAAAACCTATGCAATGCTCAAAGCCGCTCATGCGGCAAAGCATCGGGGCGCAGATGTTGTTGCAGGATTCATTGAACCTCACTCCGCTTCCAAAACCGCCGCTTTGCTTAACGGCTTGGAATGTCTGCCCAATATTGTAACTGAATATAACGGAACAACCGTTTCGGAGTTCAATCTCGATGCCGCTCTTGCTAGAAAGCCTGAATTAATACTTGTTGACGAGCTTTCGCACACCAATGCGCCTGTTTGCCGCCATGCAAAGCGTTTTCAGGATATTGAAGAGCTTTTAAACGCAGGAATAGATGTTTATACAACGGTCAATGTTCAGAATATTGAGAGCTTGAATGATACCGTTGCTTCAATAACCGGAGTTATGGTTCATGAAAGGATACCGGACTCCGTATTTGACAACGCAAATCAGGTTGAGCTTGTAGATATTGAACCTCAGGAATTGATTGAACGCCTTCAATCAGGTAATGTTTACAGCCCGGCTCAGGCTGAGCGTACAACCGAAAACTTTTTTACCGTTGAAAATCTGACTGCGCTCAGAGAACTTGCGCTTCGACGTTGTGCAGACCGTGTTAATCTGCTGACCGAGACGGTCAGAAACAAAAATAACAGCGATTATCATACAGACGAACATATCCTTGTTTGTCTTTCATCTTCACCCTCAAATGCAAAAATAATCAGAACTGCCGCACGAATGGCAAACGCATTTCGTGGCGCTTTCACGGCTTTGTTTGTTGAAACTCCCGACTTTCAGGTTATGCCTGAAGAAGATGTTAAACGCCTCAGAAGCAATATGAGGCTTGCCGAACAGCTCGGAGCTAAAATCGAAACTGTTTACGGTGAAGATGTTCCGTTTCAGATTGCGGAATTTGCAAGACTTTCTGGCGTATCAAAAATCGTTATAGGACGAAGCGCCGCAACAAGAAAAAGCATTTTCAGCAAGACAACTCTGACCGAAAAACTGATTGCGAGCACTCCGAATTTAGATGTTCACATCATTCCCGACACAGAATCCGGCGGAGTGATATACCACCCAAAAAAGGTAAAAGAGAAAGCCGATATTGTATTTTCAATAACCGATTTATTGAAAAGCATCGGAATATTGATTGCGGCAAGCTGCGTCGGACTTCTTTTCCGTTACCTGGGTTTTGCCGAAGCAAATATCATAACGGTTTATGTTCTCGGAGTTTTGATAACATCCGTTGCAACAAAGCATCGTATTTACAGCCTTATATCTTCGATTGTCAGCGTTTTGATTTTTAACTTTCTTTTCACCGAGCCTCAATTTACTTTTAAGGCATACGGTCAAGGCTATCCCGTAACATTTTTAATTATGTTTTTAGCAGCTTTGCTGACAAGCTCGCTTGCGGTCAAGCTGAAAAATCACGCAAAAAAAGCGGCTCAGGCCGCATACAGAACCAAGGTTCTTTTTGATACCAACCAGCTTTTGCAGCAGGCAAACGGCAAGAATGAAATAATTTCGGCAACAGCAAATCAGCTTATTAAGCTCCTCGGCAAAGATATTGTTGTTTATCTGTCTGAAAAAGAAAAGCTCGGAGAGCCTCATATATTTACTGTTTCC
The DNA here is from genome assembly GCA_051881555.1 of Acutalibacteraceae bacterium. Lineage (GTDB taxonomy): Bacteria > Bacillota > Clostridia > Oscillospirales > Acutalibacteraceae > CAG-177. The sequence continues at coordinate 1,734 of JBJEQC010000140.1, read as the reverse complement.
GAAAATGAAACAGATGATGAAATAACAACTGAGAGTGAAAAGGCAGTAGCTGAGTGGGTTCAGAAAAACAATAAACACGCAGGAGCGACAACAGATACTTTATCAAGCGCAAAATGTCTTTATCTTGCAATAAGAGTTAACAGCCGTGTTTACGGAGTCGTCGGAATATATATCGGAGAACAGCCTCTCGACTCATTTGAAAAAAGCATTCTTTTATCAATTCTCGGCGAATGTGCTTTGGCTTTGGAAAACGAAAAGAATGCAAGAGAGAAAGAAGAAGCGGCAATACTTGCTAAAAACGAACAGCTTCGTGCAAATCTTCTCAGAGCGATTTCGCATGATTTAAGAACTCCGCTGACCTCAATTTCGGGCAATGCAAGCAACCTTTTATCAAACGGAAATTCATTTGACGAAGAAACCAAAAAACAGCTTTATACCGATATATATGAGGATTCAATGTGGCTGATTAACCTTGTTGAAAATCTTCTTTCCGTAACGAGAATTGAGGAAGGCAGGCTGAATCTTCACATTACCGAAGATTTGGTTGACGATGTAATCAATGAAGCTTTGCACCATGTTAACCGAAAAAGCGTTGAACACAATATTTCGGTTGAAAAGAACGAAGAATACCTTCTTGCAAAAATGGACGCCAAGCTCATGGTTCAGGTTATCATAAATATAGTTGACAATGCGATAAAATACACTCCGAAAGGTTCGGATATTATAATAAGAACCCGTAAACAGGGCGATAAAGCCGTGATATCAATATCAGACAACGGTGAAGGAATACCCGACGATAAAAAAGAGCGTGTTTTTGATATGTTTTACAGCGGAGCCGACAGAATTGCCGACAGCCGCCGAAGCTTAGGGCTCGGTTTATCCCTTTGCAAATCGATTATTAATGCTCACGGCGGAAAAATTGAGGTTTCAGATAACACGCCGCACGGAACCGTATTTACCGTAACTTTACCGGCAGGGGAGGTTGAGATACATGAATAAACCGCTTATTCTGGTTGTTGAGGATGATAATTCGGTTAAAAATCTGATTTCAACAACATTGAAAGCGCATGATTACAGATTTCTGACTGCGCCGAACGGAGCTTCCGCAATATCAGAGGCGTCCTCGCATAATCCCGATATCGTGCTTCTGGATTTGGGACTTCCTGACATTGACGGAGTTGAGGTTATAAAGAAAATCCGCTCATGGTCTAATATGCCTATTATCGTTATCAGCGCTCGAAGCGAAGACAGCGACAAAATCGACGCTCTCGACGCAGGCGCAGACGATTATCTGACAAAGCCCTTTTCTGTTGACGAGCTTCTGGCAAGGCTGAGAGTAACTCAAAGACGGCTGAATATGATGCAAAATGAATCAGCGGCTGAATCGTCTGTTTTCACAAACGGCAAGCTCCGTATCGACTACGCCGCCGGATGTGCTTTTCTCGGCGAAGATGAGCTTCATTTAACACCTATTGAATACAAGCTTCTTTGCCTGCTTTCAAGAAATGTCGGCAAGGTTCTGACCCACACATTTATCACTCAGAGCATTTGGGGCAGCAGTTGGGATAATGACATTGCATCTCTGCGAGTCTTTATGGCAACGCTTCGCAAAAAGCTTGAAAAAGAACCGGATTCGCCACAATATATTCAAACGCATATCGGCGTTGGTTACAGAATGATGAAGGTTGAATAATAAAACGGTGCTGTATTTTCAGATTGAAACAGCACCGTTTT
>JBJEQC010000139.1:0-15279 GCA_051881555.1 Acutalibacteraceae bacterium | reverse complement strand
ATGCATCAAATCTCACGGAACGCTGAGGACAGCGTTCCCTACGAAAAACCAATTGAATAAGATGGCTTATATTTGAAAATAAACTTTACCAATCCTCAGCCCTACGGGCAGCGATTTGCCTCCCTCTTGAGGTTGCGGGTTGCCGGTGGCAACCTCTGAGCGAAAGCTCAGAAGCACCGACCGAGGCGGCAGCCGAGACGGAGGGAGTTAACTAAGGAGCCCAAACAGATAATTGCAGTTTTTTCAACGAAACAGCAGAAATCATCGTAAACACGGTAGGGGCGAACTGTGTTCGCCCGATAGAAAAGTGATGAAGTGATGTGTGCCTGCGGCACATGAAGGTAGGGGCGACCCTGTGTGGTCGCCCGTTTTCCGCAAAAATGAAGTTTGCTTCGCAAATTAATGATAGGCTCCGCCTATGACCGATTATAATTGCTCCGCAAAAAAAATCGCCAAAAAGTCTTGACAAGTGAACGTGCGTTTACTATAATATAGGTAAACGAGCGTTTACTGGGGAGGGCAATGATATGTCGGAAACAAAAGAAAAAATACTGATGACTGCGCTCCGCTTGTTTGCAAGGGACGGCTATGAAGCGGTTTCGGTCAGAATGATTGCGGGCGAGTTGGGAATTACAAAGGGCGCCTTATATAAGCATTACAAGAACAAGCGTGATATTTTTGACAGCATCGTTGAGAGAATGTACCGGCTCGACGCCGAGAAATCAAGGGAGCATAATGTTCCCGAGGAAAAGCGTGAGCTGAATCCCGAAAAATACGAAAATGTGTCTTTGGAAAGCCTGAAAGAGTTCACGGTTTCGCAATTTCTGCTTTGGACGGAGGATGAATTTGCTTCTGATTTCAGAAAAATGCTTGCCCTGGAGCAGTACCGAAGCGCTGAAATGATGAAATTATACGCAAGCTGTTTCACCTCCGGCCCCGTTGCCTACACGGAGGATATCTTCCGTGAGATGATAAAAAACGGTGTCCTGAAAGAAGCCGACCCGAAGCTGCTTGCGGTTGAATTTTTTTCGCCGCTCTTTTTGCTGATTAATTCTTCCGACGGTTCGGCAGACAGGGCGGAATCCGTTGACCTGCTTAATAATCACATTGACGGATTTATTCGGCGAAACACAGCCGAAAAATAAAAATAACAGGAGAAATCATTATGAAATATGTAAAAAGCGAAAAATATAACACACCCGAGCTTCAATCAAAAATCATGGGTCCGAACCCCGTGAAATTGGAAGAAGAATTGCTGATAAATCATAAAATTCCCGACGGTGCGGTTGTCTGCGACCTCGGGAGCGGTCAGGGCCTGACGAGCGTATTTCTCGCAAAAGAATACGGCTTCACCGTTTATGCGGCGGATTTGTGGAGCGAGCCTGAGGAGAACCGCATTTTCTTTGACTCCATGGGTTTGAGTGCGGAGCAAATTATCCCCGTTAAAGCCGACGCAACCGATCTGCCGTTTGAAAAGGAGTTTTTTGACGCCGTTATCAGCACGGATTCATATAATTATTTCGGCAGAGACGAAAGCTACCTTGACGATAAGCTTTTGCCGTTTGTTAAGAGCGGCGGCTATATCTATATTGCCATCCCCGGCATGAAAAAGGACTGCCACGACAATTTGCCCCCCGAGCTTCTGCTCTCGTGGACTCCCGAACAGCTCGATTATATGCACGATGTTGAATATTGGAGCAAAACGGTCGGCAAATGCGAGGGTGCAGAGGTGGTTTCCGTTAAGGAAATGGAGAGCAACGATGAAGTCTGGGCAGATTGGCTCAGGCAGGAGAATGAATATGCCGTCGGCGACAGAAAATCAATGGAAGCAGGCGGCGGAAAATACCTGAATTTCATTTCTATTGTTCTGAAAAAGAAATAATCAGAGAAAAATATAGGCAAATAAAAACTGCTTGTATCGGCAGTATAGTTTTTTTAACGCAGACGGGGCGGAAATAAGCCACTCAAAACCATATTTATTGGTGTTAAAAAAACTATAACCGATGCAAGCAGTAATTTTTATTTTAAAAATCCGCCGAAAAGAATCGGCAACAGCGTTTCGGAGTAGCGGCTGAGCGAATATTCGCCGTTGCACAGGCACCAGTCGCTGATTATCGCCCGTTCGCACAGGGCGTAAGCCTTGACTATTTCATTAACCGAAACATCGCTGCGGAATTCGCCTTTTTCCTGGCTTTCGATAACGATTCGGCGAAGCAGTTTATAGTAAATTCTGTTGTGGTCAAGCAAGGTGCGGTCGCCCTTTAAGGTGAGCTGAGAGGAATAGAGCTTTGCAAGCAGGTCAATGGGGATACGGTTTTCAATCATTATGAAAAGCTCTTTGTTGAGATACATGAGCTTTTCAAAGCCGCTCATTTCCTCGGGCAGGGCTTCCTGCAATTCCTCATATTTGCTGTCAAAAAGGCTTGAAAGAGTGCTGAGCAGCTCCTCCTTGCTGTTGAAATAATGATAAAACGAGCCTCGGGAGGTTCCCGATTCATCAACAACATCCTCAACGGTCGTGCTGTCATAGCCGTTTTTGTAAAACAGCTCCCATGCGGCGTTGACAATTTTCATTTTAGTGTTGCGGGAATCCTTTTTAGGCATGGCGCACCTCCTGCTTTGATGCTCCTATTATACAACAAGGTTTTCGCCAAATCAAGAGAAAACGCCCAAATGCTCAAGCAGGATTTTAATGCCCATGAGAATAAGAATAACTCCGCCCGTAAGCTCGGCTTTTGATTTGTATTTTGAGCCGAAAATGTTGCCGATTTTGATGCCTGCGGCGGAGAGAACGAAGGTTGTTAAGCCGATAAAGCCGACTGCGGCTCCGATGTTGACATCGGGCAGAAGCGCAAAGGTTATGCCGACGGCGAGAGCGTCAATGCTCGTTGCGATTGCAAGGGTCAGCATTTCCTTGAATCCCATGGAAGCGTTGGACTTTTCCTCGTCCTTTGAAAGCGCTTCTTTTATCATGTTTGCGCCGATGAGACCGAGCAGGACGAAGGCAACCCAATGGTCGATTTTGGTTATGTATTCCTCAAATGCCGCACCGAGAAAATAGCCGATGAGCGGCATGAGCGCCTGAAAGCCGCCGAACCACACCCCGGCAAGCGCCATTTCTTTTATTCCCGCCTTTTTGACGGCAAGACCCTTGCAGATTGAAACTGCGAACGCATCCATTGAGAGACCGACGGCGATGATGAATAATTCCGTTAGTGACATAATTTTTTACTCCTTATAAAACAAAAATCGGATACCATGCTGTATCCGACCGTAAAAAAAGACGCAGATACAGCGGGCAAAGCCGTATCATGAGTCTTGTCAATTAAGGCAAGCCAGGCAAAAGCCAGCGTGTTGACTTGCCGCACAGGTTTTATTCCGTGCCAACTACTCCCTCACGAGCAACCGCCGTTTCGGCGATTGACGGTATTTTACCATGCCTTGGCAGGGTTTGTCAATACTTTTGTTGTAATCAACAAAACCTGCGTGCAAATCTCCCTTAAATTTTACTTAATAAACTCTTGCAATGGAACACTCTATTATAGTATAATAAAATAGCAAATCAAAGGGACTTTTGTAACTGACGGAAAAGCGGATAACCGCATGGGAGCAAAAGCCGCCGTTTTATGCCGACCGTCTGGGCAGTCCTATCTTGATTAACCAAGGCAGGACTGCCCTTTTTGGTGTAATCACCAATTAAATCTCGGTTGATTTCCCGGCGGCTGTTTTTCCGCCATTTAACGCCCGAAAGGCTTTAATGCATAAATAAACAATTATTCATAATATAAATTTTCAAGGAGGAATACCATGAAAAAAGTCGGAATTATCATGGGTAGCGACAGCGACCTGCCTGTTGTTGAAAAAGCCATTAAAACTCTTGACGAATACGGCGTACCCTATGAGGTTCATGTTTATTCGGCTCACAGAACGCCCGAGCAGTCAAAGGAATTTGCTCAGAACGCAAAAGCCAACGGCTTCGGCGCAATAATTGCAGCCGCAGGCAAGGCGGCTCATCTTGCGGGGGCTATTGCAGCCAACACCACTCTCCCCGTTATCGGAATCCCCGTCAAAGCTTCAGTTCTCGACGGCATTGACGCACTTCTTTCAACTGTTCAGATGCCCGCAGGCATTCCCGTTGCAACAGTTGCCATAGACGGTGCCGTTAATGCCGCTTTGTTGTCTATACAGATCCTTGCGGTCTCCGACGAGGCACTTGCCGAAAAGCTTTCGGCAGCCCGTAAGGCGGCAACCGAAAAGGTTCTTGAGGCAAACGCTAAGATAGAAGAAAAATTCAACAAATAATCAGGAGGAACAAAGAAATGGAAAAAACAACTCAGCTCTACGAGGGCAAGGCAAAGAAGGTTTTCGCAACCGACGACCCCAATCTTGTTATCGTATCCTACAAGGACGATGCAACCGCATTCAACGGCATTAAGAAGGGCACAATCGCAGGCAAGGGCGTTATCAACAACAGAATGTCCAACATGATGATGCAGCTTCTTGAAAAGCAGGGCGTTAAGACCCACTTCGTTGAGGAGCTTTCAGAGCGTGAAACCCTTGTCAAAAAGGTTTCAATCGTTCCTCTTGAAGTTATTATCGGAAACATTTCGGCAGGCTCCTTTGCAAAACGCTACGGCGTTGAGGAGGGCATTGTTTTCTCCGCTCCCACGATTGAATTTTCATATAAAAACGACGATTTGGGCGATCCCCTGCTCAACTCTTACCATGCTCTTGCTCTCGGCCTTGCAACCGCCGAGGAAATCGAGCTTATAAAATCAATGTCTTTCAAAATCAACGAGGTTATGAAGGAATACTTCAAGACCCTCAACATCACTCTTGTTGATTTCAAGCTTGAATTCGGCAAAACGAACGACGGCGAGATTGTTCTTGCCGACGAAATTTCTCCCGACACCTGCCGTTTCTGGGATTCAACCACCAACGAGAAGCTTGACAAGGACCGCTTCAGAAGAGACCTCGGCGGCGTTGAGGACGCATACAACGAGGTTATGCGCAGACTCATGGGCAGCAAATAATCAACCGATTTTCTCTATTCTTTTCGGAGGTATTATTCTATGGGAGGATTTTTCGGCGCAACATCAAACAGAGATGTTGTTCTGGATGTATTTTTCGGCGTTGACTATCATTCGCATCTCGGAACACGCAGAGGCGGCATGGCGGCAGTCAGCAAGGAAATAGGCTTTCAGCGTGATATTCACAACATTGAAAATTCGCCTTTCAGAACCAAATTTGCGGGAATTGTTGACGAAATGCACGGCAACGCCTGCATAGGCTGTATCAGCGACAGCGACCCTCAGCCTATTATTATCCGCTCAAATCTCGGCGTTTACGCCATTACGACAATCGGCGTTATCAACAATGCCGATGACCTTATTCAGCAGTTTCTCTCGTTCAGCGGTGGCCATTTCACCGCCATGACGGCAGGAAAAATTAATTCAACCGAGCTTGCGGCGGCTCTCATCAATCAAAAGAGCAATTTTGTTGACGGCATCCGCTTCGCTCAGGAAAAGATTGACGGCTCTCTGTCAATTCTTATTCTCAAAGAGGACGGCAGTATCATTGCCGCAAGAGACAGGCTCGGCAGGCTTCCCATTCTTATCGGCAAGGACGGCGACGGACGCTGCGTTTCGTTTGAATCCTTTGCTTATGAAAAGCTTGATTATGAGTTTGAAAAGGAGCTCGGACCCGGTGAAATCGTCAGAATAACTCCCGACGGAGTTGAGGTTCTTTCAAAGCCCGGCAAAAAAATGCGTATCTGCGCATTTCTCTGGACTTATTACGGCTACCCCAACTCGAAATACGAGGGAGTCAATGTTGAGGTTATGAGAAACCGCAACGGCGCAGTTATGGCGAGAGAGGACAAGGCGAACGGCGCTTGCAGCGGCATTGATTATGTCAGCGGAGTGCCCGATTCGGGAACGCCTCACGCAATCGGCTATGCAAACGAAAGCGGAATACCGTTTGCAAGACCGTTTATAAAATACACACCCACCTGGCCGAGAAGCTTTATGCCCACGAGCCAGAGCGAGCGCAACAGGGTTGCGAAGATGAAGATGATTCCCGTTCACGACCTGATTCAGGATAAGAGCCTGCTCTTTGTTGACGACAGCATCGTCAGAGGAACACAGCTTCGTGAAACCGTTGAATTTCTTTACAGCCACGGTGCAAAGGAGGTTCACATGCGCTCCGCATGCCCCCCGATAATGTACGGCTGTAAATATCTCAATTTCTCCCGCAACACCTCGGATAATGACCTGATTGCCCGCCGCATAATTCACGAGCTTGAGGGCGAGGAGGGCGAAAAATACATGGATGAATACAGCGACGCTTCAACCGAAAGAGGTCAGGCGATGCTGAAAGCCATCTGCGAAAAATTCAAGTTTGCATCTCTCGGCTATCAGAGCCTTGCGGGGCTTGTTGAAGCCATAGGGCTTCCCGAGGACTGCATCTGCACCTACTGCTGGAACGGCAGAGAATAAACCGAATATCAAATCCCCAAAGTGCATTTTGAAAAACAGAAGGTATGTATGATGAGAAAAATTAACGAAGAATGCGGGGTATTCGGAATCTTTTCACCCCGTAAGGAAAATGTTGCGGCGATGGCTTACTACGGACTGTGCGCCTTACAGCACAGAGGTCAGGAAAGCTGCGGAATCGTTGTCAACGATGACGGAATTTTTAACACTTATAAGGATGTCGGCCTTGTCAGCGAGGTTCTGAACGCTCAGACGCTTTCGGGTCTCGGCGAGGGCAACATGGCGGTAGCCCACGCAAGATACGGCACGACGGGAGCGGGCAACAGGCTCAATACTCAGCCGATAGTCGTTAACCACATCAAGGGTCACATGGCTCTTGCCCACAACGGCAACCTTGTTAACTCCTATGAGCTGAGAAAAGAGCTTGAGCTGAGCGGCTCGATTTTCCACACGACGAGCGACACCGAGGTTATTTCCTATATTATCACCAAGGAACGCCTCACCGCTCCGTCAATCGAGCAGGCGGTCAATGCGGCGATGAATAAAATCAAGGGAGCTTATTCCCTTGCAATCATGTCGCCCTCAAAGCTCATTGCCGTGCGTGACGAAAACGGCTTCAGACCGCTCTGCTACGGTCAGACAAGCGACGGCAGCTATGTTGTTGCCTCGGAGACCTGCGCTCTTGATGCGGTCGGCGCATCGTTCATCAGAGATATTGAGCCGGGCGAAATCGTTGTTTTTGAGAAAAACGGCATTCGCTCAATCAAAGACCATTGCGGAAAGGCTCCCAAAAAGATTTGTATTTTTGAATATATTTATTTTGCAAGGCCGGATTCCGTTATTGACGGAGTCAGCGTTCATTCGGCAAGGCTGAATGCGGGCGCTTGCCTTGCGCTTGAGCATCCGGTTCAGGCAGATGTCGTTGTCGGCGTTCCCGACAGCGGAATCGACGCCGCAATCGGCTATTCCCGCCAATCGGGCATTCCCTACGGAATGGGCTTCATCAAAAACAAATATATCGGCAGAACCTTTATCTCTCCGGGTCAGAAATCCCGTGAGGACCTTGTCAGAATAAAGCTGAATCCCATTTCCGACACAATAAAGGGCAAAAGAGTTGTTCTCGTTGACGATTCGATAGTCAGAGGAACAACCAGCGCAAGAATCGTCAAGCTCCTGCGGGATGCGGGCGCAACCGAGGTTCACATGAGAGTTTCGTCACCCCCGTTCCTCAATCCCTGCTATTACGGAACGGACATCGACTCCCGTGACCTGCTCATTGCCTGCAACCACAGTCTTGAAGAAATTGCGGAGATTATCGGCGTTGACAGCCTCGGCTATCTCAATGTTGACCATCTTTCAATGCTCATCGGCAAGCAGGATTGCTACTGCGACGCCTGCTTCACCGCAAAATATCCCACAATTATCCCCGAGGACAAACCGGCAAAAAGCCGTTTTGAAAAGAAAATAAGTGAATCTTCACAGGAGGAATAATCTATGAAAAGCTTCAGCGAAAGCTATAAATCGGCGGGCGTTGACATAACTGCCGGCTACAAAGCGGTCGAGCTTATGAAAAAGCATATCGCAAAAACTCTGACGGCAGGCGCACTCTCCGATATAGGCGGCTTCGGCGGCCTTTTTGAGCTTGACCTGACAGGCATCTCAAAGCCCGTTCTCGTCAGCGGCACAGACGGAGTCGGCACAAAGCTCAAGCTCGCTTTCATCATGGACAAGCACGACACGGTCGGCATCGACTGCGTTGCAATGTGCGCCAACGATATTATCTGTTGCGGCGCAAAGCCCCTGTTTTTCCTTGACTATATCGCATGCGGCAAGAATGTTCCCGAGAGAATAGCAGATATCGTTTCGGGCATTGCCGAGGGCTGTGTTCAGTCAAACGCCGCTCTTATCGGCGGCGAAACTGCCGAAATGCCCGGCTTCTATCCCGTTGACGAATATGACCTTGCAGGCTTCTGCGTCGGCGTTGTCGATAAGGATAAAATCCTTGACAATTCAACCATCGCCGAGGGTGACGCTGTTATCGCCCTGCCCTCAAGCGGCGTTCATTCAAACGGATTTTCGCTTGTCCGCAAGGTTTTCGATGTTGAAAATGCCGACATAAAATCCCCCGTTGAGGCTCTCGGCGGCAAATCAATCGGCGAAACCCTGCTCACCCCCACCAAGATTTATGTTAAGCCCATGACCGCTCTGTTTGAGCAGGTAACGGTCAAGGCTGTTTCTCACATCACGGGCGGCGGCTTCTACGAGAATATTCCCAGAAGCATTCCCGAGGGCTTCGGCGCAAAGATTGACAAAGCATCGCTCAGAATCCTTCCGATTTTTGACCTGCTTGCAAAGACGGGCAATATCCCCGAAAGAGATATGTTCAACACCTTCAACATGGGCGTCGGCATGAGCGTTGTTGTTGCAAAAGAGGACGCCGAAAAGGCGGTTGAAATCCTCAAGGCAAACGGTGAGGACGCTTACATCATGGGCGAAATTATCAAATCGGAAGAAAAGGTTGTTATTTGCTGATGAAAACGCTGCTCAGCGGCGTTGCCGCAGGATTTATGGTCGGCATCGGCGGCGCAGTTTATCTCTCATGCGACAATAAATATGTCGGCGCCGTGCTGTTTTCGGTCGCTTTGCTTGCGATTTGCTATCTCGGCTTTGCTCTTTTCACGGGCAAGGCGGGCTTTATCGTGCCTCAGCACAAAAAGAAAGATGTTTCCGACCTGCTTCTGAGCCTGCCCGGCAACCTTATCGGCGCATTTCTCTGCGCCAAGGCGGCGGCTTTTGCCGCACCCGCACTTGCGGAAAAAGCACTTTCCGCTTGTCAGACAAGACTGCTCCAGACCGCTCCGCAGACCTTTTTCAAAGGCTTGCTCTGCGGCGTGCTGATGTATATAGCCGTTGCGGTGTTCAGAAAATGCAAATCTCCGCTCGGAGTTCTGTTTTGCATTCCCGTGTTCATTCTCTGCGGCTTCGAGCATTCAATTGCCGACATGTTTTATTTTGCGCTTTCGGGCATAGTCAGCCTTGACGCATTCATTTTTATATGGATTGTTATTATCGGCAACTTTGTCGGAGCGGCGGCAATCGCATTTCTTGATAATTTTACCGTTACCCCACATAAAGGAGGAGAAGCCGAATGAAAAACGGTAAAGCTTCAATCGCCGTTCTTGTTTCGGGCGGCGGAACGAATCTTCAGGCTCTGATTGACGCTCAGGCGGGCGGAATCATAACGAGCGGCGAAATTACCCTTGTTATTTCCAACAAAGAGGGCGCATATGCGCTTCAGAGAGCCGAAAAAGCAGGAATCAGAACCGAAACCGTGCTGAAAAGCGAAACCCCCGATTTTGAGGGCAGACTCATTGAACTGCTTGACGGCAACGGCATTGACCTGATAATTCTTGCAGGCTTTATGAGCATTCTCAGCGAACGCTTCACCTCTCACTATAAAGACAGAATAATAAATGTTCATCCCTCTCTGATTCCGTCGTTCTGCGGCGAGGGCTTCTACGGTCTGAGAGTTCACCGGGCGGCGCTTGACTACGGAGTCAAGGTCACGGGCGCAACGGTTCACTTTGTTAACGAAATCCCCGACGGCGGCCGCATTATAATGCAGAAAGCCGTTGAAATCGAGCCGGGAGATACCCCCGAAATTCTCCAGAAGAGGGTCATGGAACAGGCTGAATGGAAAATTCTTCCCCTTGCGGCGGAAAAGGTCTGCAAGGATATCATATCATAACGGAGGCGCACGAAATGAAGGTTCTTGTTGTCGGCGGCGGCGGCCGTGAACACGCCATAATCAAAAAGCTGAAAGAGAACAAAGAAATTGAAAAAATATATGCTCTGCCTGGCAACGGCGGCATGGCAAACGACGCCGAGTGCGTTGCAATCGGCGCAAAGGATATCCCCGCAATCGTTGAGTTCGCCAAAGCCCACGGTATCGGCTTTGCCGTTGTCGCTCCCGATGACCCGCTGGTTCTCGGAGCGGTTGATGAGCTTCAGAAATGCGGAATACCCTGCTTCGGCCCCGAAAAAAAGGCGGCTATCATTGAGGGAAGCAAGGTTTTCTCCAAAAATCTTATGAAGAAATACGGAATCCCCACCGCCGCATATGAAGTTTTTGATTCGGCCGAAAAGGCGCTGAAATATCTTGAAACTGCGCCGATTCCGACCGTTATCAAGGCGGACGGACTTGCTCTGGGCAAGGGTGTTATTATCGCAATGACCCGCAGTGAGGCTGCCGACGCGGTTAAAACCATCATGGAGGACAAGGCGTTCGGCGAAAGCGGCAATCAGATTGTTATTGAAGAATATCTTGAAGGTCCCGAGGTTTCGGTTCTTTCTTTCACCGACGGCAAAACCGTTGTTCCGATGATTTCATCAATGGATCACAAGAGAGCGCACGATAATGATGAGGGTCTCAACACGGGCGGAATGGGAACGGTTGCTCCCAACCCCTATTACACCCCCGAGGTTGCCGAAAGATGCATGAAAGAGATTTTCCTGCCGACAGTCAACGCCATGAACGCCGAGGGCAGAACCTTTAAGGGCTGTCTGTATTTCGGGCTTATGATAACAAAGAACGGCCCGAAGGTTATCGAATATAACTGCCGTTTCGGCGACCCAGAAACTCAGGTTGTGCTCCCTCTGCTTGAAAGCGACCTTTTTGAGATTATGAAAAGCGTTGCGGCAGGCACTCTGAGCGAAACAGAGGTTAAATTCAGCCAAAAGCACGCCTGCTGTGTTGTTATGGCTTCGGACGGCTATCCTCAGAAATATCAGACGGGCTTTGAAATCACAATGCCCGCCGATAAAAATATCTATGTTGCGGGAGCAAAGCTTGACGGCGGAAAGCTCCTGACCGCAGGCGGCAGAGTTCTCGGAGTTACCGAAACCGCCGATACTCTTGAAAACGCCGTTAAAAAGGCATACGAAACCGTCAGAACCGTTCATTTTGAAAACGCCTATTACCGAAAGGATATCGGCAAAAAAGCCTTGGAGGTTTAATGTATTATGGTTTACAGAGCTTATGTTGAGAAGAAAAGCGGGCTTGCCAACGAGGCGCTCTCGCTGAAAAATGAGCTTGTTTCCCTTTTGGGCATAAACGGCCTTGAAAATGTCAGAATCCTCAACCGTTACGATATTGAGAACATCGAAAAGGAGCTTTTTGATTATTCAAAGGGCACGGTTCTCTCCGAGCCTCAGCTCGATATCATCACCGAGGAACCCGACCTTGAATGCGACAGACTCTTTGCGGTTGAATTTCTCCCCGGTCAGTTTGACCAGAGAGCAAATTCCTGCGCCGAATGTATTCAGATTATTTCAAAGGGCGAAAGACCGCTTGTCAGAACGGCAAAGGTATATTGCCTTTACGGCAATATCAGCGATGATGAGCTTGCCAAAATCAAAAAATATGTCATCAACCCTGTTGAAGCAAGAGAAGCGTCTCTCGAAAAATATGACACACTTGCCGCAGACTACGATATCCCCGAAACCGTCAGAACCCTGAACGGCTTTATCTCACTTTCCGACACCGAGCTTGAAAAATTCGTTGAGGATAACGGGCTTGCAATGGATTTTGACGATATCAAATTCTGTCAGCAGTATTTTATCAGCGAACACCGTGACCCGACGATAACCGAAATCAAGATGATTGACACCTATTGGTCGGATCATTGCCGTCACACGACCTTCCTGACCGAGATTGATTCGGTTAAATTTGAAGATGAGCTTCTTCAGAAGGCTTATGACGAATATCTTGCCGCAAGAAAGGCAACGGGCAGAACCAAGCCGATTAACCTTATGGATATCGGCACGATTGCCGCCCGTTATCTCAAGCATGAGGGACTGCTCCCGAAGCTTGACGAGAGCGAAGAAATCAACGCCTGCACGGTCAAAATCGATGTTGAAATCGGCGGTAAGACCGAAAAATGGCTTCTTCTTTTCAAAAATGAAACCCACAATCACCCGACGGAGATTGAGCCGTTCGGCGGAGCGGCAACCTGCATAGGCGGCGCAATCCGTGACCCGCTTTCGGGCAGAAGCTATGTTTATGCTGCAATGCGTGTTACGGGCGCAGGCGATCCGACCGTTCCCGTGAGCGAAACCATCGAGGGCAAACTGCCTCAGAGAAAAATCGTTACCACGGCGGCGGCGGGCTACAGCTCCTACGGCAACCAGATCGGCCTTGCAACAGGCATTGTTGACGAAATCTATCACCCCGGCTATGTTGCAAAGCGCATGGAAATCGGCGCAGTTATTGCCGCAACGCCCGAAGAAAATGTTCGCCGTGAATGCCCGCAGGACGGCGACCTTGTTATTCTTCTCGGCGGCAGAACCGGCAGAGACGGCTGCGGCGGCGCAACGGGTTCGTCAAAATCACATAACCTTAAATCCCTTGAAAACTGCGGAGCTGAGGTTCAGAAGGGTAATGCACCAGAAGAAAGAAAGCTTCAGCGTCTTTTCAGAAATAAAGAGGCTTCCCTGCTTATCAAACGCTGTAACGACTTCGGAGCAGGCGGCGTTTCGGTTGCAATCGGCGAGCTTGCCGACGGACTTGAAATCGACCTAAACGCAGTTCCCAAAAAATATGAGGGCCTTGACGGAACGGAGCTTGCAATCTCCGAAAGCCAGGAGAGAATGGCTGTTGTTGTTGAGGCAAAGGACGCCGACCGCTTCTGCGAAATTGCTCACAGCGAAAACCTTGAAGCAACCGTTGTTGCCGTTGTCAAAGAAAAGCCCTATCTTGTTATGAATTGGAACGGCAAGTCAATAGTAAATATCAGCCGTGAATTTCTCAACTCCAACGGCGCGCCCAAGCATATTGACATCGCTCCCGCAAAGCTTGAAGGCTACGAAAAGGAGCTTGACGGCTCGTTCGGCGAAATGTATACCGCTCTTGCAGGCGATCTGAATATCTGCTCCAAGAGAGGACTTTCGGAGCGTTTCGACTCAACCATCGGCGCAAACACCGTTCTTATGCCGTTCGGCGGCAAGAATCAGTTAACGCCCATTCAGGCCATGGTTCATAAAATTGCCGTTGAAAAAGCGGATACCGACACCTGCTCGCTCATGTCATGGGGCTACAATCCCCTGATAACCGAGAAAAGCCCGTATCACGGCGCATACCTTGCGGTTGTCGAATCCGTTTCAAAGCTTATTGCCGCAGGCGCAAAATTCGAGGATGTTTATCTGACATTCCAGGAATATTTTGAGAAGCCCATGAAGGATGCGAAGCGTTGGGGCAAGCCGCTTTCGGCTCTGCTCGGTGCATTCAAGGCTCAGATGGATCTCAAAATCGCCGCAATCGGCGGCAAGGACTCAATGAGCGGTTCTTTTGAAAATATCGATGTTCCGCCCACCCTTGTTTCCTTTGCGGTTACAACCGAAAACATCAAAAATATTATTTCACCCGAATTCAAGGCGGCAGGCCACAGGGTTGTTATGATAAAGCCCGAATACACCGCCGACAATCTGCCGGACACCGCTTCACTCCTCAAGGTCTATGACGAGGTTCATTCCCTTGTTGAAAAAGGCAAGGCGGCGGCAGTTTATACGCCCGGCATGGGCGGCGCAGCCGAAGCCGTTCTTAAAATGGCGATGGGCAACTCAATCGGCTTTGAGTTTGCCGGGGATAATACACTCAGCGACATTTTCGGCTATGCCTACGGCTCATTCATCGTTGAGCTGAACGGAGATACGGCATGCGGCGGAAAAACTCTCGGCTTCACAACCGAAAAGGAAGCGATATCCTACGGCGGCGAAAGCCTTGATTTCTCAACGCTTCTGCCGATTTATGAAAACAAGCTTGAGGAAATCTATTCCTGCAACATCAAGATGCCCGAAAAGAAAATTGAAACCTTTGATTATAAAGCAACAACCTTTGCAAAGCCTGCCGTCAGAACGGCGAAGCCCAAGGTGCTGATTCCCGTATTCCCCGGCACAAACTGCGAATATGATTCGGCAAAGGCGGCTGAAAGAGCGGGAGCACAGGCGGAAATTTTCGTTGTCAACAACCTTTCTGCATCGAGCATTGCCCGTTCGGTTGAGGATTTTGCAAAGAAAATCGGCGAAAGCCAGATAATCTTTGTTCCCGGCGGCTTCTCAGGCGGTGACGAGCCTGACGGCTCGGGCAAATTCATCACCGCTTTCTTCAGAAACGCCGAAATCAAGCAGGCGGTTACCGAGTTGCTCGAAAAGCGTGACGGCCTCATGCTCGGCATCTGCAACGGCTTCCAGGCTCTCATCAAGCTCGGTCTTGTTCCCTACGGAAAGATTATTGACACGGATGAGACCTGCCCGACCCTGACCTATAACACCATCGGCAGACACCAGTCAAGACTTGTCAGAACGAAGCTTGTTTCAAACAATTCACCATGGCTTTCAAAGGCAAAACAGGGCGAGATTTACACCGTCCCCATTTCTCACGGCGAGGGTCGTTTCATTGCCGACAAGGCTCTTATCAGAAAGCTTGCCGCCAACGGTCAGATTATCACTCAGTATGTTGATTTCTGCGGCAACGCAACAAACGATATCGCCTTTAACCCGAATAATTCCGATTTTGCAATTGAGGGCATTGTTTCGCCCGACGGCAGAGTTCTCGGCAAGATGGGTCATTCCGAGAGAACCGCAAGCGGTCTTTATAAGAATGTTCCCGGCGAATTTGACCTTAAACTCTTTGAAAGCGCCGTTGAGTATTACAAATAATACAATAATATAAGTAAAAAAGCTTGCCGACAGCAGTTTCGCCGTCGGCAAGCTTTTATTATTAATTGTT
>JBJEQC010000138.1:0-15360 GCA_051881555.1 Acutalibacteraceae bacterium | reverse complement strand
GGTCGGTGCTTCTGAGCATATGCTCAGAGGTTGCCACCGGCAACCCGCACCCTCAAGGAGAAGACCGATAATAAATTCGAAAATTGAGTTAATTCAAATTTTCGCCTTGGGCAATAATACAACCCGAAATCTTAATAAATGTATTATCTTATGACGGAATGAGTTGCCTTGTGGGTATTACATATGGATATAATAATAAGAGAACACACGGAAAAGTATATTATTCCTCACTATATTACACTTTAACGGGAGAATATATGGAGCTTTATGAAAACAAGCAGGAGCCTGAAAAGGCGGTGCTGATTGCCGTTGATACGGGCGAGTATGACTGCGAAATCTCACTTGATGAGCTTGAAGAGCTTGCACGGACTGCGGGCGCAGAGGTTATCGGCAGGATGTGGCAGAAAAAAGAAAAGCCCGACCCGGGGACCTATCTCGGCACGGGCAGGCTTGAAGAACTGAGCGAGTTTTGCGAAAACAACGAAGCGGAGCTTGTAATTGCCGACAGCGAGCTGTCTCCGGCTCAGCTTCGCAGCATCGAAAAAGCAACTAAGGTCAGGGTTATCGACAGAACGACGCTGATTCTTGATATTTTTGCCGACAGGGCAAGAAGCAACGAGGGCAAGCTTCAGGTTGAGCTGGCTCAGCTTCGCTATTCTCTGCCGAGGCTCACGGGTCAGGGCACGAAGCTTTCAAGGCTCGGCGGCGGTATCGGAACGAGAGGACCCGGCGAAACAAAGCTTGAAACCGACAAACGCCATATCAGGCGCAGGATAAAATCCCTTGAAGATTCGCTTGAAGCGCTTGAAAAACGCAGAGGGCTTGCAAGGGCAAGGCGTGAAAAAGACGGAGTTGAAACCGTCGTTATCGTCGGCTACACAAACGCAGGCAAGTCAACTCTGATGAATACTCTGACAGATGCGGGCGTGCTTGCTCAGGATAAGCTGTTTGCAACGCTTGACCCGACATCAAGGGCGCTGACTCTGCCCGACGGCAGAAAGGTAATGCTCATTGATACGGTCGGGTTTATCCGCAGACTGCCACACCACCTTGTTGAGGCGTTCAAATCAACGCTTGAAGAAGCCGCCTGCGCAAAGGTTATTCTGAATGTCAGCGACGCTTCAGACCCCGAATGCCCCGAGCATATCAGAGTTACCAACGAACTGCTCGATGAGCTCGGATGCAGCGGCAAGCCGATTATTCCCGTTTATAACAAATGCGACCTGCTCCCCGAAGGCGCAAGCATGTTTTTTGAATCCGATGCGGTTGCGATTTCCGCTCTTGACGGCAGAGGGCTTGACAAGCTCCTTGCAGCGATCCAAAAGGCTCTGCCGCCGACAAGGGCGAGGGCAAAAATGCTTATTCCCTATTCCGACGGCTCTGCAGCTTCCGTTCTGAGAAAGGACAGCGTCATAATTTCGGAGGAATACAGGGAGAATGGTTTATATTTTGAGCTGATTGCCGATGCGGCGATGATTGACCGCTATCAGAGCTACTGCGTTGAATAAACGACAAATATTTTCATTTTATTACAGAAATTGTAACAAAAAATTCATTCATGCGTATTGACACGGCTTTTTGCAGGGACTATAATATATACGCAGGGTTATTTTTCTTATCAGATAAAATTTCCCTTGCGGATACATATTCATATTAAAAAAGGGGGACAAAAAACAATGAATATTCAGGCAGACGGACTTATGGAACTCGTTTACACTATTGCAAAGCTTATTTCCGAATTTGACATTAAGTCATTGGATTTCGGAATGCTTGAGCAGATTCAGGCAGCTTTCTGGCCTCTTATCTCAGGTGTACTTGAGTGGTGTGCTGATTTTCTCAGAAACATGGGCATCTTCATGTAAGCTTTTTTCGGCGAGAAATCAAAAGCTAATTAATTAAAAAAGACAGATTATGGGCTTGAATCCGAAAGGAATTGACCTGTAATCTGTTTTTTGTTGCCGTATTGATATCAATACAAGCCTTTTTGCGCCCGAAAGCCAAAATTCCCGCTGTTTTTCTTGAATATGCCGGAACAGTTTGTTATAATATATAAAACAAACCCTCAGGAGGAAATCTATGGCAGATTTTGAAACGCTCAGAAAAGAATATCCCGAGTTTCTTTATGAAAGCTTCGGCGTTGAAAAGGGCGAAGATGAAATAATCCTAAGCTTCCGCTTTTCGCTCGGAGATTGGGTATTCACGCCCGAAACGAGGATAAAAACGGATAATCTGAAGCTGATAAACGGCGTTGATTCTCCTGCGGCAAAAAGAATAGCCTTTTATATCGGCATGGTTGAAGCGGTCAGCTATTGGAAAGCCGCCTGCGCTCCGAAAGTCCGTGTTCTCTGCGGTTATCTTTCCGAGAAGGAAGCGGCGTTTTTTAAAAAGCTCTGGTTCGGCGGACTCGGTGAATTTTTTTACCGTAATTCGATTAAAACCGATTATGAAAGCTTTGTTGATATTGTTTCCGAGGGCAAAAAAGAGGATTTCTGCGGTTCTTTCAATTCCTCGGGCATTAATATTATCCCCGTCGGCGGCGGAAAGGACAGCGCGGTTACAACCGAACTTCTGTCTGGCTTTGCCGATAAAAATATGTTTTTCACCGTCAATGACCAGCCAGCCCGAAGTGAATGCGTTGCGGCGGCGGGATATGACGGCGGCAGAATCATCAGAACCTACAGAACGATTGACAAAAATCTGCTGGAGCTTAATCGGCTCGGCTTTCTGAACGGTCACACTCCGTTTTCGGCGATAGTTGCCTTTCTCGGCTATTACTGCGCTTACATTATCGGCGCAAAAAACATTGTTCTTTCAAACGAATCGAGCGCAAACGAGGCGAATGTCGGCGGCGAAAATGTCAATCATCAGTATTCAAAATCCTATGAATTTGAGCAGGATTTTGCCGGCTTTGTGAAAGAACGCTTCGGCTTTGACATCAATTATTTCAGCCTTTTGCGCCCGTTCAACGAAGCGCAGATTGCAAAAATGTTTTCCGCTTATCCCAAATATCTCGGAGTTTTCAAATCCTGCAATGCAGGAAGTAAGAAAAACATCTGGTGCGGGAACTGTGCAAAATGTCTCTTTGTGTTTATCATGCTTTCGCCGTTTGTTGAAATCGGCGAGCTTGAAAAGGCTTTCGGATGCAATATGCTGACAAAAACGGAGCTTATGAGCGATTTTGAGGGGCTTTGCGGATTCTCGGGCATCAAGCCGTTTGAGTGCGTCGGAACGGCAAGAGAGGTCAACGCCTGCCTTGAGCTGACGCTCAAAAAATATGAGGGTATGACGAAGCCAGCCCTGCTTTCCGAATACGAGAAGCGGCGCAGACCCGTGAGCGAAGAAGAAATCAAACGCCTTTTCGGCGAATTTAACGAAATAAACGGAATACCCGCAGAGTTTATTCCTGCGGTTGAGGGGATGCATAAATATGTTTCAGCAGTTGATTGAATATTTCAGAGAGCGCAATGTGCTTATTCTCGGCTTCGGCAGAGAAGGCCGCTCGACCTATGACATTATCAGGCGCAATCTGCCCGATAAGCATATCGGCATAGCCGACCTTCGCCCGATAGAGCTTAACGATAAAAATGTTACCCTGCATTGCGGCGAAAAATATCTTGACGCAATCGAGCAGTACGACACCGTCATCAAAACTCCCGGCATATCGTTCAAGGATGTTGCCGTTTCGGAGAATATCGAGGTCACCTGTCAGACGGATTTGTTCCTGCGATTTTCAAAATGCGTTTGCATCGGCGTGACGGGCACAAAGGGCAAAACGACAACCTCAACGCTTATCTATGAAATGGTTAAGCAGGCTGGCAAAAAGGCGTGCCTTATCGGCAACATCGGCATTCCCGTGCTTGACAGCATGGCGGAGGACGATGTTGAGGTTGCGGTTATTGAAATGTCGTCACACCAACTTGAATTCACAACGGCTTCGCCGCATATTGCCGTTATGACAAATATTTATCCCGAACATCTTGACCATTATAACGGCTTTGAGGGCTATGTTGCCGCAAAGCTGAACATCATCCGCCATCAGACGGGCTGTGATTATTTCATCTGCAACGCCCTGCAGGACTTCGATAAATATTATAATTTTGCAAAAACGCCCGTTTCCGTTATCCGTGTTTGCGAAAACGGAGGCAGGGGAGACGAAAAAATCATTGCCGCCGCAGCCGCAAACGAAAGGCTCAAGGGCGCTCACAACAGGCAGAATGTCTGCCTTGCCGCCGCCGCCGCAAGATGTCTCGGCATAAGCAACGAAGATATCGTAGCGGCTGTTAAAAATTTTGCGGGCATTGAGAACAGAATGGAGCCTATCGGAGAGTATCACGGCGTTAAATTCTATAATGACTCAATCGCAACTATTCCCCGTGCGGTCGAATGCGCCGTTGAAGCGCTCGGAGATGTTGACACGCTCATTTTCGGCGGCATGGACAGAGGAATCGGCTACGAAGAATTTGAGCGTTATCTTGAAAAATCAACGGTCAGAAACCTTATCGGTCTGCCCGATACGGGCACAGCCATATGCTCCTCCCTGCTCGAAAAAGGATGCAGAAAGAATATTGTGCTTGCCGAGGATATGGCTCAGGCGGTCGATGCCGCATTCAGACTCACCGAAAAGGGCAAAAGCTGCCTTATGTCTCCCGCCGCATCGAGCTATAATGTCTACAAGGATTTTGAGCATAAGGGCAGACATTTCAAAGAGCTTGTCAGAGCGTGGGGAGAATAATTTAGCCGCAAAAGCTGACTGTATTTTTAGCCTTCCTCTTGAGGAAGGTGGCACGGCGTAAGCCGTGACGGAAGGAGTAAAATAGAAAATTTGATGTTTTTGTTGCTACGCAAAAGCTGATTAACTCCCTCAGGAGGGAGCCAAAGAATAAAGCCACAGTTTTTTCAATGAAACCGCAGAAATCATCGGCAACATCGTAGGGACAACCCTTGCGGTTGTCCGTGAAAACTCATCAAATCTCACGGAACGCCGGGGACGGCGTTCCCTACCGAACCGATTAACATATCTGCATAATTCGGTGTTCCGGGATTGAACATTAATCATCAGGAACCGACTGTAATTGCTCCGCAAAAGTAAAACCTGCCGTTCAGGTGAGCGGCAGGCTTTTTTTGCGAAGAAATAATAAAAGCACGGGTGTCATGTATTTTCAGATTCAGATAAAATATCTATCAATTCGGCAATGACATTTATTGATTTTTGGGAAAGAGTCATGGCTTTTTCAATTATATGATCAATGCTGTTTTTACGACTACATCCCATAAGCAAATAATCTGCAGAGATTTCAAGAGCAGAGCATATTTTGATTATATTCTCGGGTCTAATCGCTTTTTTCCCGAGTTCAAGATTTGAAATCATCTGAACAGATACATTCATCTTTTCTGCCAGCTGTTCTTGTGTATATCCGAGTGATTTTCGACGGTTGTATACACGTTCACCTATTTCTTTGAGAAGAGACTGATTATTCATATAAATCCCCCGATATAATCTGATCAATATAATTATATCTTTATATTATTTACAAAATAATCGTCTATAGATTAATAATTACTTGACAAAATATAACTATAGGTATATAATATGAATAAAAGATTATATTAGGAGGCTTTCATATGAAAATACTAAAACGATTTGTTTCAATTCTTCTTTGCTTAGCATTGCTGTTTGGAATATCTGTTATCGGTTATTCCTTTGATGAAGAAAAAGACAGGAATGCAAATTATACGGTTTTGCTGTTAGATACATGTGGGGAATTCAAACTTCTATATAATGGAGAGATTGTCTACTATAATCCATCTTCTATTGAAATGATAAAAACTGCGGCGCAAAGCTTTGCGGAACAAATTCTGTCGGATTCAAACAGAAACAATTATATTGCTATTGTTGGATTCGGTCATTCAGCAAGCCTTATTTCTGGATTTTCAAACGATTTGACGGAGGTTACAGACGCAATTTCTAAGATAGAAGCAACAGAATATGGCTCTGACTTCAACGGAGCTTTTAAAATGGCGGAGACGATGATAGACAGTGCAAACGGAAAAGGCTATAAAAATATTGTATTGTTTGTTCCGGAGACAATTTCATATGGCGAACATAAGAAAGCAGGGCATTATTCTGAAAGTGATTGTAATTGGCGTAATTTAGATACAAATATTCCCTATTATGAATATGCAAATGTTGTTTATGATACAATCACGCTTTTAAAGGAAAAATACAATATTTTTTCGATTGGTTTGTTTTCAATGCTTTCAGATGTTCCGGAGGTCGCACACCCCTATGTAAGTTTTGCAAAAAGAGTTGCAGAGGATATTCAAAACGCAGGATATTTTGAAGCAAATGAGCCTACGGAGGTTGCTGAGAGATTTAAAAATGTTGCTGAGTTTATTACGGAAGAACAGCAGTCTGAGGTTCAACCGGAGGAGCAACAGGCAGGATTTTTCGGTTATATCCGTAATTTTATCAAAAGAGTTTGGGAATTCATAAAGAACATTTTTATTTGATTTTATTTATTGAGTCAAAAAAACCTGCCGTTCATGAGCGGCAGGTTTTTTCATTTCAGATATATACTGTTGTATCTCGGCTTTATGTCGAACGAGCCGTCGGCATGGAGCGTTGTTACCGTTGCGCCCTGAACCCATTCGCTTTCGGGGCGGTCGGTCTTTGTGCCGAAATGGTATTCGTTGTAGCCGTCGGGGAGGCTGTAGACGAGGTGAACTCCCTTATAAACGGCGCACCAGTCGTTCATGTGGTCGTGGCCGCTGAAAACGGCTTGAGTGCTACCTTTTTCGAGGATTGCGTCAAACATTCCGCTGTCAAACGGTGAACAGCCGACGCTTTCGTGCTGTTCGCCGAACAGGATTTCGCATTCGCCGCTCTGAACATAATTTCCGTTTTCGTCAAGCTTAAAGGCGTGCTCATAGGCGTTGAGCGGAATGTGCATATACATCATCGAATGAACCTCGCCGTGCTTTTCTTTCAGGCGGTCAATTTCATCCTTATAAAAATCGATTTGCTCTTTTTTCAGGAAGTCGTAGCCCTTAACATTTTTGGGAATGGAATATTCCGCTCTGAGAGAGTCGATAATATTTCTGCCCGAATCGAAGAAAAACAGGCTTTCACGCAGCTTGCCGCCCTCGCCGAGAATGTTAACTGTGTAGTTTCCGTAGCCGAAAAGGCTGTCGTCGCCGAACTTGCAAAGGCAATGCTTATAATCGACAAAGCTTTTCAGAAGCAAATATTTATAAAAGCCCTTCGATTCACGGGTTTCGTGGTTGCCGAAAACGGCAGTCCAATAAACGCCGAGCTTTTCCATCATCTGAGCAAATTGGATAGCGTCAATCTGCTGGAATTTTGTCAGAATAACATCGCCCGTGAGAACAACAAGGTCGGGCTTCGTGTCCTTAATCTGACGAATCAGGAAGCTGACCGTTTTGGTGTTGAAATCGTGGTTTTCGTCAAGGTGCAGGTCGGTGGTTGAGAGAATAACAAAGTCTCCGCCCTTGATTTTTCCGTTTTCGTCAACCTTGGCGATGGTCGTTGAATAATCGTTCTGAGAAATTATCTTGACATCCGTGCCGATTTTTTCGGGCTTTGCCCTGCTGCAAAACAGAGATTTCGGCATTCTGCCGTCCGTCAGGGCAAAAACCGCTTTCGCAAAAGCAAGATAAATTCTGACTGCGCTCTGCCTGATGAATCCCCATATTCTGAACATTAAAACACCTTCAAACAGTATTAATATAATTGGTATTATATTAAGAAGCGCATATTTTGTCAATGGAGATTTCTCCAAAACGGGAATATTTCACGGCGAGAAAGCATAAGCTGAAACATAAAATTCATAGTCGGACAAGGGGAGAAAAATAAATTTTTTCCATTCCGAGGCAGGGCAAAAAATTTTTTTGCAAAGCCGTTTAATTGCAATAAATAGCACTTATTGTGGATGAAAGATTTGACAATACATATATCTTGTGGTATAATTACAATGCAAAAGAAAATAAAAAAAATCAGGAAAAAATCGAACATTTGTATTGACAAACGAATGTTCACCTGCTATAATAATAACCACAGAACAAATGTTTTTGCTTGTTCCGACAAAGGAGGATCAGATATGTCAGTTGCAGAGATAATCAGAACGGTTTTGGAGTTTTCCGCAGCGATACTTCTTATAATCGGTTTTATAAATGAAAAGAAAGTTGTTGCCTTTGAGGTTAAGCTTGCAAGGGCAATCAGAATCCACCTTCGCAACCGCCGTCTGCGCAAGCAGAGAGAAGCGGCTGCCGCTCTGAGCAGAGTTCAGTCGAGAGCCCCCGAAGATGTTTATGACGAGGAGCCCGTTCTGACCGTCGTTGCAGGCGGAAAAAGCTCTCACAGAGTTGCCTGAATCAGTCTTTCATTTTGAATTTTATTGCAAGAATACGGCGATGCACTCATTGACTGAATGCACCGCCGTGTTTTTATTTTCCGTTTTTGCTGAGCATTTCATGCTTGAGATCCCAGAGCGGCTGAGAGAGGTCAACATAATAATTATGCGGATTTTCAAATCTCGTAACCTCATCCCAGAGCGTATCAACCTGTTCTGCGCAGTATTTTTTGATTTCATCAATGCTCTTTTTCTTAAATACGCAAGTCCCTTTGCTGAACAGCGGCTCAAGAAGCTCTCTGACGGCAAAATTTTCAACCGTCTTGCGCTTCCATGTGTAATCGGGGTCAAAAAGCTCATAGGGCTTGTTCTCGTCAATCGTTTCGCTCGCAAGAGCAATAACATCGGCAATCGCCTTGCCGCTTTCCCTGTCAAATAGTCTGTAAGCCCTCTTGTTGCCGGGGGTCGTTATCTTCTGAACATTTTCGCTAAGCTTGATTTTCGGAATGATTTCTCCGTCCTTTTCAACTGCGCAGAGCTTATAAACTCCGCCGAGAACGGGGCTTGAAGATGAGGTGATGAGCTTTTCGCCAACGCCGAAGGAGTCAACCTTTGCGCCCTGAAGCAGCATGTCTCTGATTATATATTCGTCAAGAGAGTTTGAAGCGACGATGGCGCAGTCGGGATAGCCTGCTTCGTCGAGAATCTTCCTCGCCTTGCGTGAAAGATAGGTGATGTCGCCGCTGTCAATGCGTATGCCCTTGGGGCGTTTGCCCATCGGAGCAAGAACCTCGTCAAAGGTTTTGATTGCGTTGGGAATTCCCGATTTGAGAACATTATAAGTGTCAACAAGCAGGGTGCAGCTGTCGGGGTATTCCCTTGCGTATGCCTTGAATGCGTCAAGCTCGCTGTCAAAAAGCTGAACCCAGCTGTGAGCCATCGTTCCGAGAGCGGGAACGCCGAACATCTCGTCTGTTATCGTGCATGCCGTTCCCGCACAGCCGCCGATATACGCCGCTCTTGCGCCGTAGATTGCGCCGTCAGCTCCCTGAGCACGCCTTGAACCGAACTCCATAACGGCTCTACCCTGAGCGGCTCTGGTGACTCTGTTAGCCTTTGTTGCGATAAGGCTCTGATGATTTATGCAGAGCAGAACCATCGTTTCAACAAACTGCGCCTGAATAACGGGACCCTTGACCTTGACTATCGGCTCGCCGGGGAAAATCGGAGTTCCCTCGGGAACAGCCCATACATCGCAGGCAAACTTGAAATTTGCGAGATAATCGAGAAATTCCTCGTTGAAGCCCTTGCCACGGAGATATTCAATATCTTTTTTGGTAAATTTTAAATCCGAAAGGTAATCGACAAGCTGTTCAACGCCCGCCATGATGACAAAGCCGCCGTCGTCGGGAACCTTTCTGAAAAACATGTCAAAATATGCAACGGTATCCTTAAAGCCGTTTATGAAGTAGCCGTTTGCCATTGTCAGCTCGTAAAAGTCGGTCAGCATCGTGAGATTTCGCTGAGAATTTGCAATGTTCATAATTTTTTATTCCTTTTTGTATTGATTTATTGGCCCGTAAGTGATATTATTATGAAACATTTGAGATAATTTTACAATATACATATCAAACAAATTTTCCTGTTCATTGGTGCCGAGGTTTGCTGAATAGCGAAAAAACGGCGGAATGTTGACGAAAAAACAGTAAGATGTTAAGAAAATGTAAATTTAAAAATATTTTTAAAAAATCACAAAAAAACAGTTGCATTTTTCGGAAAAGTATGATAGAATGTCAAATATCAACAGAGATTGTGTTAATCAGCGATGATTTTAATTCTGATTATACAGAGCGTATATTTTTCGGAACTATTCAGTTGAAAACTTAGGAGGCAAAAGAACATGAGAATCAGAAAGCAGGCACTCGGCGACAGAAACATCGTCGGCGCAAAAATTGAAGCAAGACGCAAGGCAATCAACATGAAGCAGAAGGATCTTCTCACTCAGCTTCAGATCAAAGGAATCGACCTCAACGCATCAGGCCTTTCAAAGCTTGAAGGTCAGCTCCGTTATGTTACCGATTTTGAGCTCAAGGCTCTTTCCGAGGTTCTCGGCATGACAGTTAACGAGCTTCTCGGCGTTGACGAATAATTTTTGACCACTACTTACCCTCTTATATACAACTCCTCAAGAAGGCTCATCCGTTATGCGGGTGAGCCTTCGCCCTTTTTTTAATCCGATTTAAATGGTCGGATATTTTTTTGTCCGTTTTCGCTTGCAAATATAAAAATATATGATAAAATTAATATGTATAATTATATTTGGGAGGTACCCTGTAATGATAAAAGAGTTTATGGGCAAGGATTTTTTGCTGAGCAGCGAGCCCGCCGTTAAAATGTTTGAGGCGGCGGAGAAAATGCCGATTTTCGATTGGCATTGCCATCTTTCACCCAAAGAAATTTATGAGAACAAACAGCCCGAGGATATAGCATGGCTGTGGCTTGCGGGCGACCATTATAAATGGCGTGCCATGCGTTCATGCGGCGTTGAAGAAAAATACATAACGGGCGATGCAAGCGGATATGAAAAATTCAAGGCGTTTGCTTCAATCATGCCGAATCTTATCGGCAACCCGATGTATCATTGGTGTCACCTTGAGCTGAGAAGATATTTCGGCATTAACGAAACTCTCAGCGAAAAAACCGCCGACGCAATCTGGGAAAAGGCCAATGCGGCAATCAAAGCGGGCGGCTTCACCCCGAGAGAGCTTATCGAGAAATCCAATGTTTCTCACCTTTGCACTACCGACGACCCCGCCGACAGCCTTGAATATCACAAGCTTATCGCCGAGGATAAGAGCTTTAAATGCAAGGTTCTGCCTGCATTCAGACCCGACAAGGCTCTCGGAATCGACCTCCCCTCATGGAGACCCTGGCTTTCCGCAATGGAAAAAACCGCAGGCAAAGAGATAAACGGCTTTGCGCAGCTTTGCGATGTTCTGAAAGACAGAATCGAGTTTTTCGCTTCGATGGGCTGCCGTGCAAGCGACCATGCGTTCCTCTATGTTCCTTATGAGGAAGCAACCGACAAAGAGCTTGAGGATATTTTTGCTTCGGCTAAGAGCGGCGCAGATGTAACCGTTGAGCAGGCGGATAAATTCAAGACCGCTTTGCTCTCATGCCTTGCAGAGGAATACTCAAAGAGAGGCTGGGGCATGGAGCTTCATATCGGACCCATCAGAAACAATAACACCGCAATGTTCAACAAGCTCGGCCCCGACACGGGCTTTGACTCCGTCGGCGACAGAGAGATTGCCGAAAAGCTTTCGAGATTCCTCGACAGCCTTGCAGTCAAGGGCGTTCTGCCCAGAACGATTCTGTTCACAATCAATCCGAAAGATAATTATGTTCTCGGCTCAATGCTCGGCAATTTCCAGAGCAGCGAGGCTGAAAGCAAGATTCAGTTCGGCTCGGCATGGTGGTTCAATGACAATATTGACGGCATGAGAGAGCAGATGAAGGCGCTTGCAAATCTCGGCGCAATCGGCAAGTTTGTCGGCATGGTAACGGACTCCCGTTCGTTCCTGTCTTATCCGAGGCACGAATATTTCCGCAGAATAATGTGCGGACTGCTCGGCGATATGGCTGCCGAGGGGCTTTATCCCTATGACGAGGAAGCCCTTTGCAAGATAGCTGAGGATATTTCATATAATAACGCAATAAAATACTTCGGTGTTAAATAAATAAAGAAAGGTTGAAGGCAATGGCGAAATATGTTTTGGCGCTGGATCAGGGCACAACAAGTTCAAGAGCGATAATTTTTGACAAAAAAGGCAACATCGTCAGCAAGGCTCAGAACGAATTTGAGCAGATTTATCCTCAGGCGGGCTGGGTTGAGCATGACCCGATTTCCATTCTCTACAGCCAGTTTCAAGCGGTTTCTTCCTGCGTTCTCAGCGGCGGCATCAATCCGTGCGACATTGCGGGAATCGGCATAACCAATCAGCGCGAAACTACGATTCTCTGGGACAGGCAGACGGGTAAGCCGGTATACAACGCCATTGTCTGGCAGTGCCGCAGAACGGCGGAATATTGCGAACAGCTCAAAGCCGATGGACTTGAAGATTACATAAAAGAAAAAACAGGTCTGCTTATCGACGCATATTTTTCCGCAACAAAAATTAAATGGGTGCTTGACAATGTGCCGGGAGCAATGAAGCTTGCCGAGCAGGGCAGACTTCTTTTCGGAACGGTCGAGACCTGGCTCATCTGGAATCTGACAGGCGGCAGTGTTCATGTTACCGACTATTCAAACGCATCAAGAACGATGCTGTTTGATGTTGACAACCTCTGCTGGGATAAATTTCTCTGCGAAAAGCTCGGCATTCCGATGTCCATTCTTCCCGAACCCGTTCCCTCAAGCAAGATTTACGGCAGAGTTTCAAAAGGAATACTCGGTCTCGAATTCTTAGAGGGTATTCCCATCTGCGGAGCAATCGGAGATCAGCCCGCCGCACTTTTCGGTCAGGGCTGCTTTGAACCGGGTCAGGCGAAGAACACCTACGGCACGGGCTGTTTCCTGCTTATGAACACGGGCGAAAAGAGAGTTAAATCCAAAAACAACCTCTTGACGGGTGTCGCGTGGGGAATCGGCGACAAGGTCGAATACGCCATCGAAGGCTCTGCGTTCAACGCAGGCTCGGTAATAAAATGGCTCAGAGACGAGGTTCACCTCATCGACAACGCAAGGCGCTGTGACGAGCTTGCAGAAAGCGTTGAGGACGCCAACGGAATCTATTTTGTTCCCGCATTCACGGGCCTTGGCGCTCCCTATTGGGATATGTATGCGAGAGGCTGTATTGTCGGGCTGACAAGGGGTGTCAACAGGGCGCATATTGCAAGAAGCGTGCTTGAAGCGATAACCTATCAGATGACCGATCTGCTTGAAGCCATGAAGTCGGATTCGGGAATAGATTTCACCGAACTTCGTGTTGATGGCGGAGCGAGCGTTAGCGATATCATGCTTCAGATTCAGGCAGATATGATAAGATGCAATGTCAACCGACCCAAGACCGTTGAAACAACGGCTCTCGGAGCCGCTTATCTTGCAGGTCTTGCAATCGGCTTCTGGAAAAATACGGAAGAAATACAGAATAACCGTGAGGTTGAGAAGGTTTTCACTCCTCAGATGAGCATTGAACGCAGAAACGAGCTGTATGACGGCTGGAAGCGTGCGGTTGAGTGCTCCAAGGGCTGGGCTAAATAATAAGGTATATATAATATAACGGAGATGTTAAAATGGATTATTTGAAGGAGTCGCTCAGACTTCATTATGAATGGAAGGGCAAGCTTGAAACGAAGGCGAGAGCATCTGCGGCAAGCAAGCAGGATCTTTCGCTTGCTTATACGCCCGGAGTTGCCGCTCCCTGCCTTGAAATTCAGAAGGACATAAACAAAAGCTACGAGCTGACCCGCCGCTGGAATACGGTTGCCGTCATAACCGACGGCACGGCGGTTCTCGGGCTCGGCGATATCGGCCCCGAAGCGGGAATGCCCGTCATGGAGGGCAAGTGCCTGCTGTTCAAGGCTTTCGCCGATATTGACGCTATTCCGCTTTGCATCCGCTCGAAGGATACGGACAAAATCGTTAACGCCGTTTCGCTCTTTGCGGGCAGCTTCGGCGGAATAAATCTTGAGGATATTGCGGCTCCGAGATGCTTTGAAATTGAGAAAAAGTTAAAAGAAAAATGCGATATTCCCGTTTTCCATGACGATCAGCACGGAACGGCCGTCGTTGTGCTTGCCGCAGTGCTCAACGCCCTCAGATGCGTGGGCAAAAAGCTTGAGGACTGCACGGTTGCAATGAGCGGAGCAGGCTCGGCAGGCTCGGCAATCGCAAGGCTGCTTCACGCCTGCGGCGCAGGGAATATCATCATGAGCGACAAGCAGGGAATCATCTGTAAAGGTCAGGAGCTTTCCCCCGCTTTTGCACAGCTTGCCGAGTTCACAAATAAGAACCGCATAACGGGCACTCTTGCCGATGCCATGAGGGGCGCAGATGTTTTTGTCGGCGTTTCCGCAGGCGGTCTGGTAAGCAAAGAAATGATTGCGTCAATGGCTGAAAACGCCGTTGTTATGGCAATGGCAAATCCCGTTCCCGAAATCATGCCGGATGAAGCGCTTGCGGCAGGAGCGGCGGTTGTCGGCACGGGCAGAAGCGATTTCCCGAATCAGATTAACAATGTTCTTGCATTCCCCGGAATTTTCAGAGGTGCGCTCGATGTCAGAGCCTCAGACATCAATGAAGAAATGAAGCTTGCCGCCGCCCATGCGATAGCAGGCCTTGTCTCCGAAGATAAGCTTTGCGCTGAATACATTCTTCCCGAAGCGTTTGATGAAAGAGTCGGCCCTGCGGTTGCAAAAGCCGTTGCCCGGGCCGCTGTGAATTGTGGAATTGCACGAATTTGACAATAAAAAGTTGTGGTTTTTTCACAAAAAAGGACTTTTTGGGATTAAAATTCATTTTGTCTATTGCTTTATACCTCACGTTGTGAGATAATTAGACGGTATAAATGGATTGGAGCGCCCGAAACGGCTCTCCGATTGCGGGGGAGGATAACCCCAAAATACACTAAATTCTAAGGAGGAAATAATATGTCCGCATTTAAAAAGGTCATCAGCTTAGTGCTTTGCTTTGCAATGCTTCTCGGCACAGTCGCTGTTGCGGGTGATCTTCTTGCCCCCAAGGCAGCTGCTGCGGAGGGCACATCATCAATTAAGTCATATGCAGAACTTAAAGCTCAGTATAATAACTTCATTTATCTGGGCACCGAAGCATATGAAACTGTTGACGGTGAGCTTGTTCTTTCGGACGGCTATGTTCAGCCCGGCGATACCATCACAATGAGAATGTTTGTCAAGAGCGACAGATATCTCGGTCCCATGAAGACATATCAGGTTGCTGACTCACATTTCTTTGATGTTAAGTCAATAA
>JBJEQC010000137.1:0-3524 GCA_051881555.1 Acutalibacteraceae bacterium | reverse complement strand
AAAAAAGCCGTGAAGCCTTAAAAGATAAGGTTTCACGGCTTTTTGCTTTTTCTGAGCACTCAGCAAAGCTTTCTGTATTTACACAGATTTTTTACTCTTCCCAAGTTTTTTCCTTCTCATCATTTTTCTTTTGCATACGCTTCTTGATAAACTTTGGCGTTATCTTATCGATAAATTGATTGAGCTTCTCATACTCGGCCTCGGCTTTGGCGGCGTCCTCTTCAAGGCGCTTATCCATATTATAATATAGTATATTTACGCCGCATTTCGGGCAGGTTTCTTTGAGATAGAAAATACTCAGCTTTTCACCGCATTTAGGGCATCTATTATCCATCAGTCATTACCTCCCGAAACCTCTATGCTCTTTTCTTTTCTGCGCTCGCCGATTTCCTTTTGTATTGTCTCAAGCTTCTTACCCGTGAGGTCATAGAAAGCATAGGGAACAAGCGACAAAAGATTCAAAACGGGAGGAATTATTGTTATCAGCGCCCAAAGCCAGAAACGAGTGTTGACGCCCGATTCGACAAGCTGCCATTCGTCGTTTATGCTCTGAAGTCCGATTATCGGCATGATTAAGGTTGCAATAGCAGTTGAAAATGAGCCTGTGAGCTTTGCGATAAAGGTAAGGAACGAGAATGTAATACCCTCGTTTCGCTCGCCTGTTTTCCACTCCACATAATCGACGGTGTCGCCGATCATCTTTGTCGGAATAACACTGCCTATTGCGCCGGTGAATGAGGTGAAAATGCCCTGAAGAGCCAAAAGAGGAACAATGACCTTGGCGTTTGTGTAAAAGCCGCTGCCCAGAGCAAATATCACCGCACCGACTGCGGCATTGATAAAGCCGCAATATATGACAATTCTTTTTGACGAAAACCGTTTTTCGATTTTCGGAATTAACATATAAGTTGCAAAGTTTACTATTGTTCCCGGGACGCCCGCAAGAAGAGACAGCGAGGCAAAGCCCAGAGAGTATATGTAATAATACTGTGAAAACGTTCCGCCGATTCCTCCGAGTGTGCTGAGCACGCTGGAGATAACTATCAAAAGCAGAGGCTTGTTGTTTTTCAGACTGCGGAATATTGTGAAAAATCCGTCGTCTTTTGTGGACTGAACAACTCTCTCTTTGGTGCAAAGACCCGAAAGAGAGAACAGGAAGGTTCCCAAAGTGCCGGCGACAATGCCCATGATAAGGAAAATCTGCGAAAGCGTGATATTAATAATTTTATTGTTGCTAAGGTCAATCATGACGGGAATAAGAATACCGACAAGACCGCCGATAATGCCCGAAATAAAACGGGCGCTCGTGATGGCACGGCTTCTGTCTTCTGGGTTGGGAGAAATAGCCGCCGAAAGCCCCCAGAACGGAATGTCGCCTATCGTGTAGAAGAACTCCCACAAAAAGTATGCGACATACATAAAGACGATTTTGATTGTTGTTGACGTGACGTCTTTAAGAAGCTCGCCGCCGGAGAAAAGAAAAATCGTAACTATGGAAAGAGGAATTGGCACGAAAATGAGATAGGGTCTGAGCTTACCGTAGCGTGTTCTGGTTCTGTCAACGATCGAACCCATAAGCGGGTCGTTCAGCGTATCCCATGTGCCCATAATAAGAACCATGGTTGCGACAGCCGCAGCCGGTATGCGGCATACGGTGACAAGGAAAAATGTCAGCTGACCCCTAACCAGGTTATAGCCCATGACCTGGCCGCCGTTTGCTACGCCGTAAAGAGCGGTTTCTTTAATGCCGACATAGTGTTTTTCGGTGTTTACTTCATTCAACTTATATTTCCTCCCTTGCGGTTTATATAAAAAATATTATCACATAAAATCTCAGGTGTCAATTATACAAAATCAATCTTTCTGTCTCATAATGCTTGCCGAAAATCAGAGTGAAATGATTTGACATATATGCAATGGAAATGTATAATGTAACCGATAAAATCCGCCGTAATTGACGGCAACGGGATACACCGTTTTAATGCCCGTATGACATAAACTTTTTTATGCTAACGATAATCCGAAAAGGAGCTTCGATATGAACTGTATTATTCCAAAACCGAAAGAAATCAATTATTCCGACGGCTTCAAAACTCTCGGCAAGGACAGCGTTATTTTTATTGACAACCGTTTTTCGGGAATTAAAGATATTCTGACTGAGGAATTTCCCGCTTTAAGCTCCTGCCGCTTTGCGGAAAAACCCGATGACGGGGCGGATATCCGCTTTATATTCAATCCGTCACTCAAAGCCGAGGGATATTCCGTAAAGGTGCTGCCCTCGGAGCTTGAGATTGAAGCAAGCGGCTATGCGGGAGCGTTTTATGCCGTTCAGACGCTGAAACAGGCTGTTTATTTTGAATCAAAAGGCGAAGAAACGAAGCTTCCCTGCATGAAGATAACCGACGAGCCCCGCTTCAGGCACAGAGGTCTCTCTCTTGACGAATCCCGACACTTTTTCGGCATGAACGAAGTCAAACGCCTGCTCAGACTTATGGCATTTTATAAGCTGAATGTTTTTCATTGGCATCTGACCGACGATCAGGGCTGGAGAATCGAAATCAAAAAATATCCTCTGCTGACCGAAATCGGTTCAAAAAGAAAAGACACAAACATTCACGGCTGGAGATCCGCCGATATGGAGGGCAAGCCTCACGAAGGCTTTTACACTCAAGAAGAAATCCGTGAGATAGTTGCATACGCCGAAAAACTCAACATAACGATTATCCCCGAAATTGATATGCCCGCCCACTTTGCCGCGGCAATGGCGGCTTATAACTATCTCGGCTGCCGAGAGATTCCCTGCGAGGTTCATTGGTTTTTCGCAGGCTATGTTCCGAAGCAGATGGGCTGGGAGGATTGGAACCGCTCCTGCTGTGCGGGCAAAGAAAGCACATACAGCTTTATTTTTGATGTTATCGATGAAATTGCCGAGCTGTTTCCTGCCCCGTATTTTCATATCGGCGGCGATGAAGCACCGAAAGACGAGTGGAAGAAATGCCCCGAATGTCAAAAGAGAATGAGAGAAAACGGGCTTTCTGATGTTGAACAGCTTCAGGGCTATTTCAACAACAGAGTTGCAGAACATCTCAAGGCAAAAGGTAAACGCCTTATCGTCTGGAACGAAGCTCTTGCGGCAGGCAATCTTGACAGATCCGTTATCGGTCAGTATTGGACGCCGAAAAAAGACCGCAATGTTCTGAAGCATATCAAGGACGGCGGCGAAGTCATAATCAGCAAGCATCAGGCTTTCTATTACGATATGTGCTACAGTCAATATCCGCTGACCAACACTTATAAATTTGAGCCGTCAGACAAACTGATACCCGAAAAATATATGGATAAGGTTATCGGCATGGAGGGCGAAGTCTGGACGGAATGGATAGATTCCGAAGAAAAGCTTGATGTTCAGATTTTCCCGAGAGCGCTCGCACTCTCCGAAATCTGCTGGGCAACCGATAAAGCCAAGGATTTCAAAGAATTTCTCGGCAGAATGAATTATCACGAAAAAATTCTTGACGATATCG
>JBJEQC010000136.1:0-3533 GCA_051881555.1 Acutalibacteraceae bacterium | reverse complement strand
CGGTTTTCAGCCCAAGGCTCGGGTCAATCGCATTCAGCAAAGACGATTTGCCGACACCGGAATTCCCGCAAAATGCGCTTATATGATTCTGAAGCTCTTTTTTGACTTCATCAACTCCCTCGCCCGTAACGCATGAAACGGCGATGGATTTGATTCCTGCTTTCTTATAGACATCAACATATTCATTTGCGCTTGCAAGGTCACACTTTGTAAATACGACTATCGGTTCAATCTTTTTAACCGTTGCAAGAGCGGTCAGCCTGTCAATAATCAAAAGAACGGGCTTCGGCTCGCAGACCGACGAAATGATAAATAATCTGTCGGCATTCGCAACGGGCGGGCGCATAAGCTCGCTGGTGCGTTCACGGATTTCATCAATCGTATTTTCCGAGTTTTCGTTAACAGAAATAACAACACGGTCACCCGCAAGGGGCTTCAAACCCGATTTTCTGAATATTCCTCTCGCTTTGCACTCATAAGTTTCACCGGCGGCTTCAACATAATAGAAGCCGCCGATTCCTTTTATTATTATTCCTTCAATCTTTGCCATTGCGATTATACTCCGATTTTCTGACCGACAACAATTGTTATCTTAGTATCGGGAGAATAAGTCTGAGTCATGCCGAGAATATTGGTTGATGAGGGAGACGGAGTCTGCGAAAGAACCTTGCCGTCCTCATCCGATGAATAAACGGTCTGAAACTCTGTTTCAATATTGGTAAATCCGCTTGCGTTAAGCGTTGCTATTGCGGCACTCATTGTCATGCCCTGAACTGAGGGTATCGGCTTTTTATCAGCCGAGGAGCTTCCGCTTGAATAGGATTCGTTGCTGATTTCTGCCGGTGATTGTGTGAAATCAGCCGTGCAGGAATAATATTCACTTCCGTTAATATAAACCTTAACCGAAGCATCGGAACCGCTGCCCGAAATAGTGAATGAATAAGGGCTGCCGTCGAGAAGCAGAGTTCTGCTGCCGATTGATTCGTTATTGACAAAAATCTCAAAGTCGCCTCTTGTTCCGCCTGAAGCCGGAAGATTGATCGTTACCGTTGCTTCGCTTGATGCGGGAATACCGTTGCTGACCGTGAGAGTTACCTTGCTGCCCTGAATAACCTTTTCGCCCGCTTCGGGAGACTGAGCGATAACTCTGCCCTTGGGCAGGTCGCTGTTTTCTTCGATTATATTCGGGTCGAGAGTGAGATTAACCGATTTAAGAATAGCTTCAGCCATTTCAACATCCCAGCCTTTATCCGAAACATTCGGAACCTCAACAAGATCTTCGTCACTTGCATAATAAATAACGATAACCGTGTCAATGCTGACTTCCGTGTTGCGCTCGGGATCGGTTTTAATAACCGTTCCGAATTCCTCTGTCATGCTGAGCATAGGCAAAAGCGTAACGGTAAAGCCCTTGCTTTTAAGAGTATCCTCCGCAAGCTGATGCTGATAACCGTAAACATCGGGAACAACAACTTTCTGAGCATTGTTAACAACAGAAAGGGTAATAACATTGTTATCTCTGCTGACCTTCTGACCGCTGCTCGGCTCCTGATCGCAGACAGAGCCGTTTTCATAAGCGCTGTTGGAAATCGGGTCGATAATAAATTTAAAGTCTTTTTCGTAGTCACTGCCCTTGATTTCCTGCTCATAATTCTTGCCGATAAACTGAGGAACAACCAGAGTGTCGCTCTTGAAAATATCTGTAAAGAAATAAAGGAAAGCAAAAACAATTACCGCAAGAGTGAGAACTCCGATTGAAACGCCGATGGCAACCATGCCGCCTCTGCCGCGCTTTCTGTCCTCATCATCTTCAGAATCATCAATCTCCTGATAATTTGAACCGGTGGGATTACTCTGAACGGGAGCTTTAACCTGAGGCTGTGCGGGAACGGTCGGCACGGGCTTGCGGTTTGAGACATATTTGGTAGGTTCTGTATCAACAAAATAATCTTTTTGGAATCTGATTGTCGGATTCCTTTTGAATTCCTCAATATCAAGGAGCATTTCTGCGGCAGACTGATATCTGTCTTTTGCGTTTTTCTGCATTGCGTGCATTACAATCTGCTCAAGCCCGACGGGAATACTGCTGTTAATCTCCCTCGGTCTTTTAGGATCATTCTGAAGCTGCATGAGCGCAACAGAAACCGAATTATCGGACTGGAACGGAAGCTGACCCGTCAGCATTTCATACATAACAACGCCGACCGAATAGATATCTGCTCTGTCGTCGGTCGTGTCTCCCCTCGCCTGTTCGGGGCTGATATAATGGACTGAGCCGATTGCGCTGTCGGTCATTGTCTTTGTGTCACTGTAGCTGAATCTGGCAATGCCGAAATCAGTTACCTTGATGTTTCCGTTTGAAAGAAGCATTATGTTCTGAGGCTTGATATCTCTGTGAACAATGCCCTTATCATGTGCATGCTGGAGCGCACGGAGAATCTGCATCGTGAAATGAACGGTTTCTTTAATTCCGAGCTTGCCCTGCTGCTCAATGTATTCTTTGAGAGTTATGCCCTCAACATATTCCATGACGATATACTGAAGCCTGTCACCGTAGCTGACGTTGAAAACCTTAACAATATTAGGGTGAGAAAGCACGGCTATCGCCTTTGATTCATTTTTGAATCTGCGGCGGAATTCTTCATTGGCAAGATATTCTTCTTTCAGAATTTTAACGGCAACGGTTCTGTCATCAATGTTGTCATAAGCCTTATAAACAACAGCCATACCGCCAACGCCGATAACTTCCTGAATTTCATATCTCCCGTCAAGTCTTTTGCCGGTGTAATTATCCATATAAACAATCCTTTCAGATAACAAGTCAATTTTACTTACCGACCGACGGCAACAACCGTTATGTTGTCTCCGCCGCCGTTCTGAATTGCAAGGTTAACAAGCCTGTTTGCAAATTCATGGAAGCATCCGTCGCCCGTAAGTTCAATAATGTTGTCGGTTTCTATGTAGTTGGTCAGACCGTCGGAGCAAAGAATAAGATAATCTTCATCGCCGAACGGCTCCTGGCAAAAGTCAATCCTGACCTCTCCGTCAACTCCCAAAGCTCTTGTGATTATATGTTTGCTCGGATGATCCGCCGCTTCCTCGGCGGTTATTTCACCGTTTTCAATCATCTGCTGAACAACGGAATGATCTCTTGTCAGCTGAACCGATTCGCCGCAGGATATTTTATAAGCACGGCTGTCTCCCGCATGAGCAACATAGGCAAAGGATTCCGTTATCATAGCCGCAACGACGGTTGTTCCCATACCCTCATACTTTTCATCGGTAAGCGAAAGGCTGTAAATCCGCTTGTTTGCATTTTCAAGAGCGGATATAAGCAAACTTTTAACCGAAAGATCACTCATGCCCGAATAATAACGCTCGGTAATCTGTTCTTTAATTGACTTAACAGCCTCCGAACTTGCAAAAGCACCCTCTGCTGCGCCACCCATTCCGTCACAGACAACCGCCAGAACAGCACCGCCGTCAAGCTCGCAGGCGGCATAAGAATCCTGGTTGTTGTCTCTGACAAGACC
>JBJEQC010000135.1:0-3566 GCA_051881555.1 Acutalibacteraceae bacterium | reverse complement strand
TCCTGCGGGCGGCTACACCAAAACCGCCGATAAATATGACCCCCATCTCGGTTTATATGTTGATACTCTCATTGAATTCATTCAGAAAACTCAGCCCAGGCAATGGGCAAGGTTTGTTAATCAGAATTCCGTTGATCCCGTGCGTAAATTCTGCCTTGCGTTCAATAACGCCTGCGATGCCGACGGGCTTCTCTCCGTCCTTCGCCACGGCTTCAAGCACAGGGGCATAGAATTCCGTGTCTGTTATTTCAAGCCCGAATCGGCTCTCAATCAGACTGCCGTTTCCCTCTATGCAAAAAACATCTGCAACTGCGTGCGCCAATGGCATTATTCCGCCGATAACAAAAATTCCGTCGATATGGTGCTTGTGCTCAACGGCATTCCCGTTTTCGCTTTTGAACTGAAAAATCAGTATACGGGGCAGAATGTCGATAACGCCAAGGAGCAATGGATGTTTGACCGTGACCCGAGAGAACTCTGCTTTCAGTTCAACAAACGCATTCTGGGCTATTTCTGCGTTGACCACTTTGAAGTGTGGATGACAACAAAGCTTGCAGGCAAAAAAACATACTTCCTGCCCTTCAACCAAGGCTCAAACGGCGCAGGTTCCGACGGCGGCAAGGGCAATCCCGCCAATCCCGACGGATATCCAACCGCATATCTTTGGGAAAATGTTTTCCAAAAGGAAAGCATGATGGATATTATTCAGAAATTCATTCACCTCAAAGACGGCAAAACTCTGATATTCCCCCGTTTTCATCAGCTCGATGTTGTCAGAAAACTCATCGCCCATGTTTCCGAAAACGGCTCGGGGCATAACTATCTTATTCAGCACAGCGCAGGTTCGGGAAAATCAAATTCAATCGCATGGACAGCCTATCGCCTTGCATCTCTGTTTGATTCCGAAAGCAAGCCCGTTTTCAGCAGCGTTATTGTCGTAACGGACAGAACCGTGCTTGACGCACAGCTTCAGGAAACCATATCGTCTTTTGACCACACTCTCGGAGCGGTTGAAACCATCGGCGAAAATAAAAGCTCAAAAGATTTGCGTGACGCAATCAACGACGGCGTTCGGATAATCGTCACAACCCTGCAAAAATTCCCCGTCATTTATCAAGAGGTTGAAAATGTTGCGGGCAAAAATTTTGCCGTTATAGTCGATGAGGCGCACTCCTCTCAGACCGGCAGTTCCGCATTAAAGCTCAAAGCGGCTCTTGCCGATACCGAGGACGCTCTGCGTGAATATGCGGAAATCGAGGGCAAGGCGGAAAGCGAGCTTGACCCGGATGACAAGCTGATGAACGAAATGCTCATTCACGGCAAGCATAAAAATCTCTCGTTCTTTGCGTTCACCGCAACTCCCAAGGATAAAACTCTTGAGCTTTTCGGCGAAGAATATTCTGACGGTTCGTTCCATCCGTTCCACATATACAGCATGCGTCAGGCAATAGAAGAAGGCTTTATTCTTGATGTTCTTCAGAATTACATGACCTATGACACCTGCTTTAAAATCGCAAAAACAACACCCGACAATCCTGATGTTCCCTCAAGCAGAGCCGCAAAAATTATCCGCAAATTTCAGGAACTGCATCCTTATAACATCAGCCAGAAATCACAGATTATCGTTGAAACATTCCGTGAAACAACAAAACACAAAATCAACGGCAAAGCAAAGATGATGGTTATAACCTCGTCAAGACTTGCCGCAGTCAGATATTATCACGAAGTAAAGCGATACATAGAAGAACAAAAATATGACGATGTTCAGGTGCTTGTTGCGTTTTCGGGCGCAGTGACCGACGGCGGAGTAGAATATACCGAGCCGAAGCTCAACAAGCGTGCCGACGGCACAAGCATTGCCGAATCACAGACAAAAGCGGAATTCAATCAGAATTTCAATGTTCTTATCGTTGCCGAAAAATATCAGACCGGTTTCGATGAACCGCTTCTTCACACAATGATTGTTGATAAAAAGCTCAAGGGCGTTAAAGCCGTTCAGACTCTTTCACG
Organism: Acutalibacteraceae bacterium; assembly: GCA_051881555.1. Lineage (GTDB taxonomy): Bacteria > Bacillota > Clostridia > Oscillospirales > Acutalibacteraceae > CAG-177. The sequence goes on along the minus strand of JBJEQC010000135.1, from coordinate 1,556 downwards.
CCTTAACCGCACCTGCGAGGGCAAAACAGATACCTTTGTTCTTGACTTTATCAACACAAAGGAAGATATTCTCGATGCGTTCCAGCCTTTCTATCAGGAGACTTTTCTTGATCAGGAAGTCAACGCCGATCTTATCTATAAAACGCAAAAAGAGCTCAGAGGTTTTGCAATATACAGCGATAATGACATTGATGCCTTTGAAAAAGTATACATCGAAGGCAACACAAAGCAGGATGCTAAGGCAATGGGCAAAATGTCAAGCACATTAAAGCCCGTTGCAGACCGCTATAATCTCAAAACTCCCGATGAGCGTTATCAGTTCCGCCGCCAGATGAGAAGCCTCATCAAGTGGTACGGCTTCGTTTCTCAGGTCAGCAGAATGTTTGACAAAGACTTGCATAAGGAATATCTTTTCTGCTCATATCTCATTAATTTTATCCCTGCGGAACCCGTTGATACAATTGACCTTGACGGGAAGCTGAAGCTTGAATATTATAAATTGCAAAAGACCTTTTCAGGCGCAATTGAGCTTGAAAATAAAAAGGGTGAATATGAAGCGGCAAAGCAAAAAGCTGCAATGGGAATAGAGTCAAAAGAGCCTCTCGATGAAATCATTGAAAAGATTAACGAGAAATACAAGGGCGCATTTACAAGCGGCGATAAAGTTATTTTTAAGGCGCTTTATTCAAGGCTTATTGACAACAAAAAACTTGCCAAAGACGCCGCAAGCTCCGACCCGCAGGTGTTTATTGAAAGCATTTTCCCCAAAGCGTTCGGCGATGCCGCACAAGACAGCTACATGGAAGAACAGGAAGCATATTCTTCAATGTTTGAGGATCAGCATAAATATAACGCAATAATGAGCGCCCTTGCCGAGGTTATTTACAGAGAGCTGAGAAAGAACAAATAATAAAACATATGTTATTGTAAACTTTCTGTTAACAATCAACTTGTGCCCAACACTGTCATTGACAAAAAAGTTGGGCACAATTATGATTTAAGTTGGTTGAACAATCGTTCTTGCGGTAAAACTGACAATTCAATTCTGATAAAAATATAAGCTTCGCAGAAGCGTAGCTTGAAATAATTTTGAAAAAATTTTTCAATTCTGGGGCTTGGGGTTATCCCCAACAAGCGGCGTAAAACCGATGAGAAAATTATGAACGATTTGTAAATCGGCATAATTTGAAAATGAGGTTTTGCAAAAGTGAGTACCCACTCGCCCTGCTTGCCAAGTTAGTGAACGATTAAAAATCGGAGCTGACCGGCAAGCAGAAATTTGCGAGTGTATACACACTTACCCTGCTTGCTAAGAATGTGCAGGCAGTAAAACCCAAGAAATATCAAGGCTTTTTTCAGTAGCAACAGTGCTGTGGTAATGTGGGAAATTCGTTTTCCATATTTCCACGGCTGTGAATAAAATCAAAAAGAAGGTTGGTGAAAAATGAAGGGAGTAATCTACGCAAGATATTCTTCGGATAATCAGCGTGAAGAATCTATCGAAGGTCAGCTCAGAGAGTGCAAGGAATATGCCGAGAAAAATGATATTCAGATTA
>JBJEQC010000134.1:0-15583 GCA_051881555.1 Acutalibacteraceae bacterium | reverse complement strand
AATCGCTGTCCGTAGGGCTGAGGATTGGTAAGGTTCAGATAGTTGATTTATTATCGATTTCCGGAACGCTGAGGACAGCGTTCCCTACGAAAAAGCCTTATATATCAACAATTTCGTGTAATAAATAAACGGCGGGAGCAAGCCCCCGCCCTACCTTGAACCTATTACCTTTTACTTCTTAAATGTTCACTCAAAAACCAGCTTTTGCGGAGCAATTACAATCGGTCGTAGGCGGAGCCTATCCTCAATTTGCGAAGCAAACTTCATTTTTGCGACAGCAAAAACTTCATGTGCCGCAGGCACACTTCATTTCTTCATTTGTTCTATGGCGGGCGAACGCAGTTCGCCCCTACTGTGTAGCCGTTCATTTCTGCTGTTTTATCGGAACGCTGAGGACAGCGTTTCCTACGGAAAATCGATATTTTTCAATGGATTTGGCATAACAGTCAGACGGCGGGAGCAAGCCCCCGCCCTGCCGTGTTACTCTTACATCTTCACTTTTCACTAAAAAATCTAAAAGGAGAAAATCCGAATGAGCATGAAAGAAAAATTACATACAACCGAGCTTTATCTGCCCGACGATGACGAAATAATGGCTGAGCAGATGCTTTGCCTTGAAAAGCTTTACGATTACAACGCCACCCGCCCACTTGAAGCCGAAAAAAGAGAGAAAATGCTGAAAGACATGTTTGCCGAAATCGGCGAGGAATGCTATATTGAACCTCCGCTCCATGCCAATTGGGGCGGCAAGCATGTTCATTTCGGCAACCGAGTCTATGCAAATTTCAACCTGACGCTTGTTGACGATACACATATTTATGTCGGTGACTGCACGATGTTCGGCCCGAATGTGACCGTTGCAACGGCAGGTCATCCGATTTTGCCCGAGCTGAGGGAGCAGGCTTATCAATACAATGCGCCCGTTCATATCGGCAGAAACTGCTGGATTGGCACAGGGGCAGTCATTGTTCCCGGAATTACGATAGGCGACAATGTTGTTATCGGTGCGGGAAGCGTTGTTACAAAGGATTTACCCGATAATGTTGTTGCAGTTGGCAATCCATGCAGAATTCTGCGTGAAATCAACGAGCATGACAGAGAATATTATTTCAAGGATAAAAAGATTGACCCGGAGCTTCTGAAATAATCAGTTTCATTTTCTTTTAGCCAATGGAGGAAGTTTATAATGACATTGAAAGCCGATATGAAGAAGATACCGAAAAGTCTGTTCTGTTCAATCCCCTCCGGCGGGCATGTTCAGGGAATCGCCCTTGACGCGGAACATAATTACATGTATGTTTCATTAACAACGGCGCTTGCAAAGGTCGATATGCAGGGAACCGTTATCGGATATGTTGAGGGACTGACCGGTCATCTCGGAAGCATTGCTTTCAACAATGATGACGGAAAAATTTACGGTTCTCTTGAATACAAGCACGATTCAATCGGAAAAGACATTATCAAAAATATCAATGCTTCGCTTGCCGACGAGGATGCGTTTTATGTTGCGATATTTGATGTTGAAAAGATTGACCGTCCCGGTCTTGACGCCGAAAAAGACGGAATCATGACCGCCGTTTATCTGAGCGAAGTTGTCAATGACTATTCCGCCGTTCTGCCCGACGGAAAAAAACACCGCTACGGCTGTTCGGGAATAGACGGCTTATCGTTCGGGCCTGTGTTCGGCAAGCCGAACGGCAGCGAAAAAAAGCTTTTTGTCGCTTACGGAATTTACGGGGACGAGAGCAGAGCGGACAACGACTGTCAGATTATTCTTGAATATGATTGGAGAGCGTTTTCCTTAATTGCAAGGCCGCTTTCGCAGACGTCTCCGCATCATGAGGGTATCAACTGTGCAAACCGTTACTTTCTTTACACGGGCAACACGGATTACGGCATTCAGAATCTCGAATATGACGCCTATAACGGGGACTGGCTCGTTGCGGTCTATCAAGGGCAGAAAGAGCAGTTTCCGAATTATCCGATGTTTGTGATTGACGGAAGCATTTCGGCAAAGGAAGCGGAAATTCCGGGTCAGGGCGGCGAAAAGGGATTAATGCTGTCGCTGAAAAAAGAGGGGCTTTTCGACCCGAAAACCGGCATTTGGGGCAACGGCTTCGGCTACGGTCAGACCGGCATTCATTCCTTTGGCAACGGATATTTTTATTTTTCTCACGATATGCGTGTTTCCGACATGCAGTGGGGCACAACCGCCCGACTTTATCGGCGTAACGGCCCGGAATTTGAATTGATCGTCTGATAAAAATCACGGCAGGGATTGCTCCCTGCCGCTTTTATATGCTTGGAATAATTAATATGTAACAACAAACTCCTGCTTCCAGGTGCCGAGAACCTTAACATCGATGATGTTGAAGGATTTCCATGCGACGGTGCCGACGATAACAACAGGCTCGCTGATGTTGAGCGTGGTGATTCTGCCGAATTCGTCAATGGTTGCGGTTATCGTTGCGCCCGTGTAAGTGATTTCACACTCGTTGATGGTCAGGGGATCGAGATCCTCCTGAGTGAGCGCAAGGGTATCGGCGCAGGAGCTGTGATGCTTCGGAACAAAATTGATGTCGTTGCCTTTTTCGCTGACAAGAGTGATAACAACCTTATAGCCGTTGCCCTGCTTTGCGCAGGATGCGCTCTTGACGCCTGCGGGAGTGAGTGCGCTGGTGTAGGGCTTGTCATCAACGGGGAAGAAAGCCGCCGCATTTTCGCCGCTGCTTGCCTTGCCGTTTGTGAAAGTCAGAGTTTTTGTCTGAGGATAATCGTTGGGAAGAATGCCCTCAACGATGCTTCTTGCAAGCTCGATTGAGATTTCCTCAAGGCTTGAAACCGTTCCCTGAGTTCTCTTGACCTTCATCGTGCCGCTGTAGGTCTTTGCGCCGTTTGCCGCCGTGTTGTAATACTCAACAATCTGAGCGATGCTGCCTCCGACGGGAGCTTCAACTGCCGGGAGAGTTGTGGTTTCTCCCGCTGTTGTTGACTCAGCCGCCGTCTGAGACTCATCGGCGGTCTGAACGGCTTCGCTCTGAGCGGGTGCGTCTGTTTCGTCAATGTTTTCGATTGCCGCCGTAATTTCTTCTTCAGCGGCGGTGGTTGTTGTCGTTTCGGCATTGTCATTTCCTCCGCAGGATGCGAGCATAAAGCAAGCTCCGAGAGCAAAAACGAGCGCCAGAACAATTGCTGTAATCTTCTTCATGTTTTTCTCCTTTTCATGTGTGCGGCGGCAAATAATGCGCCGTATTTTCAGGCGGAAAGCTCCGCCACAGTTTCAGTTTAACCGCCGATACGGCATTTGTCAAGTAATTTATTCCAATCTGCCCTTGCCGCTCAGCCCGGATATATCCATGCGAAGAATTTTGAATTTGCCGAAAGCTTTATCAATATATGCTCTGCCCTCTGCGGCGTATTCCGAACTGTATTTCATCATTATCGCTTCAATACCGCGCCTTTTTTCTTGAGGGTCGTCAACAACGGAGATTTTTCCGAATGCGATTGCCGACCTGTATTTGGTTGAAAACTTTTCCGCAAGCGTTTCAACGGAATCGACAACCGTGAAGCAAACATTATTGTTAACGGCAATATTGCCGAGCTTATGACCCTCCGTGGCGCAATGAAACCAGATTTTCCCGCCGTCATAAGCATAGCTCAGCGGAACTCCGTAAGGCTCGCCGTCTCCGACGGTTGAAAGCACTCCGAAAAGCCCGTTTTCAAGTATCTGCTCCGTCATTTCGTCCGAAAGCTTTCTTTTTATGTTTCTCATTTCAGGTTGCATTTTCATTCCTCCGTTCGCTCACAATATATCACAAAAAGGCACTGTTAATATTCATTAATATAAAAATAAAATTTTTTGACCTCAAAATTTCGCAAAAATCTATTGACATCGGTCCGATGATATGCTAACATATTGTAGCAACTTACGGAGAGATACCGAAGTGGTCATAACGGAACGGTCTTGAAAACCGTCGTACCTTACGGGTACCGTGGGTTCGAATCCCACTCTCTCCGCCATTTTTTTAACAACTGAATTTTTTATAATATAGTTACCATGGAGAAGTACTCAAGTTGGTGACGAGGCGCCCCTGCTAAGGGCGTAGGTCGGGTAACCGGCGCGGGAGTTCGAGTCTCCCCTTCTCCGCCACAAATAAGCCTCTTTTGCCTGACGGGCAAAAGAGGCTTACTTGAATTAAGACGCCCTTACGGGCTAATGAAGAAATGAAGTTGCTTTGCAATGTGAAATACGCCTGCGGCGTGTGAAATCGCTGCGGCAATGGGTGGATTTTATTTCACTTTCTGCGTAAGCAGAAAATTTCACAATTTACGGAGTAAATTATTTCATATTGCGTCAGCAATATTTCATTATTTTAAAAATTTCAGATATGCAGTTTGTTTGCTTAATAGCAACCGCCCGCCTCATTGCTTCGGCATTGAGGCGGGCGAATTGTTATTTTAGTCTTCAGGGCAGCAAACTATATATTGCGAACTGATAAGCTCAGACACAAAATAGTCGCAGCGACTGCAAGTGGTGCAATTGAAATATTCTTTCAGACAGCGGGGTGAATCCGCTTTTTTTCTGTGAGTGATTGTGTAAATAACCGTGCTTTCGGTGTCATGACCGAACAAAGTGCAGGTAAGGCCGTAAGTTGAGGCGGTTTCGCCGTCACTCTCAAAGCCGTTTATAATTTTTTCCTTAACGCTGTCGGGCGTTCCCTCGGGGAAAACATATTCAATCTCATGGTTGTGTTGAACCGACGCCTCCTCTGCCTTGTCGGCACAGGCGGAAATTGAGAAAGAACAGATTGCAAGAATCATTGCCATAATCAAAGATACTATTTTTTTAGTTTTCATTACATTTTGCCTCCTCAAGATTTTCAATTATTCTGATCAATTCACTGTAATTTTCGTCACTGACAGTATACTTGTTGCCATTTAACTCGAAAATAGCCTGAATCCTGTCCGGCGCATATGTAATCAGGCAGAGAATACCGTTGACGGTCTCTCTTTCTTTATATGCCTTTTCTTCTTCCCCTGTTATTCCGCAGTCAAGATTTACTCCGAAGCAAACTGTACCGCTGATTTCAAAAGTTATTTCCGTTTTGCCGTTCGTCTCGATTAAAAACAGTTTTTCAATCTTTGAGCCTTCAGGCAGATAGGTCGGATAAAGAATATGGATATGCTCATTTTCAAGCAGTTCCTCAACTGTTCCGTATTCTTCCGATGAATCAGGCTTGACTATTGTTATTTCACCGACTTCCCGTCTTTCTCCGTTGAACATTTCTACTATTGCATGTCCTATTCTGCGAAGAACATCGGGAGCGCCCGTACCGAACGACGAGGCAACGATACTGCCCAGCGTTGCAATAATAATGAGGATTGCCGCTATCGGCAAAATTTTTCTGACGCTGAGTTTTTTCTTCTTTTGCAATTCACTTAAAGCCTTTTTGCCGACAAAAGGAATTGCTTCAACTTTGATTAATATTTCTTCATCTGTAAGGCCTTTTTCTTCTCTCAGTTCCATGAGGAAATTAACACATTCGTCTACAAGACTAAGGTCGATTTCTTCGTATGGCTTGCTGAGCTCCGAATCAATGATCGCTTCCAGCTTCTTAATGATGCCGGCTTTTGTAAGGTCGTATTCACTGTTAATCCCCATGGCTTTTGTCACCTCCTGCTAAAAAATTTTGAAAGAAACAATTTACCTCCTCATTATATAATGGCGAAAATCGTGAATTGTTTCAAAATTTTTTTAAATTTTTGTAAAATAAGTTCTTTGCTACAATTTTGAGAGCAAAATCAGCAAAGCCAAGAACGCAACCTCCGCCATTGCTTTGACTTTTGCTTTAAGGCGGCTTATTCTGATTCTCAGAGCATTCTCGGAAATGTTTTCGCTTTCTGCAATTTCGGAATATTTTCTGTGCTCCTCATATACGGCTTTCAAAAGAGCGGCTTCCTCGGGAGTTAATAGACGGAATATTTTATCTTTAGCTTTCAGAATCTCGCCTTCGTCTATCGGAACTGAATATTCAACCTCGTTCAAAAGTCGCTCGGCTTCGAGATCGGGAATATCTTCATACACCTCATCTTTCGGCCGCTTTTTGTTTGCCTTGAATTCATCCATAACCTTTTTGCTCGCAACCGAAATCAGCCAATTGCCGATTTTATCCTCAGAGAGTTCGGGAGACTTTTGCTGGAAAAACAAAAACACATCCTGTGTTATATCCTCGGCAGTATGCTGATCCTGCAGCTTCACAAAACAATAGTGATATACGCTTTTATAGTATTTGAACGCTATTCTCTCAGACGCTTCAAAATCAATCAACATATATCACCTGCCGTTCTTAAAATATTTTCAAATGCCTTTTCCGAAATTCGGAAGCATCAACTCAGCTTTTGAAAAGCCTTCCTCTCATGTGAAATTATATCATATATTAACTTCAAAAGCAAGAGAAATTTACAAAAAATCCCAAAAATGTTGACAAGTACGCACATTTTTTTATTAAATTCGGAAAAAATGGCACTTTTCATCATTATCCCGATTGCCGTTACCCTAAGCTTCAAATCGGCTTTTAAAATAATATAATCGGTTTTCAGGCGCATACTAGATTCCGGTGATGTTATGGAATCAATATGGATAAAACATTCGGAATTGCCGAAATACGAAAAGCTCAGCGGAGATATAAAAACCGATGTTCTGATTATCGGCGGCGGAATTGCGGGCATTCTCTGCGCCTGCAAGCTGAAAGAGGCGGGAGTTGACTGCGTTATTGCCGAGGCAGACAGAATCTGCAGAGGAGTTACCGAAAACACAACCGCCAAAATCACTTCTCAGCACGGCATTATCTATGACCGGCTGATTAAGCTTTTCGGCGAAGAAAAGGCAAAAATGTATCTTGCCGCCAACGAAGCGGCCATTGCGGATTTTGCAGAGATGAACCGCAATATCGACTGCGGCTTTGAAAGGCTGCCTGCGTTCGTTTATTCCCTTGATGATCAAAAAATGCTTAAAAAAGAAATAACCGCCCTTGACAGGCTCGGCTTCAGCGCCGAATATGAAAAGGAGCTCCCTCTGCCCTTTTCAACCGTCGGAGCGGTTCGGTTTGATAATCAGGCTCAGTTTAATCCCTTGCAGTTCCTTTCTCATGCAGTAAAAGGCATTAAAATATTTGAAAATACAAGGGTGCTTGAAATAAGGGATAATCGGGCGTTAACCGACTGCGGCAGTATCACCGCCGAAAATTTCGTTGTTGCAACGCATTTTCCGTTCATCAACAAGCACGGTTCATATTATCTGAAACTTTATCAGAGCCGTTCATATGTGATTTCCGTCAAAAACGCCCCGAACCTCGGAGGAATGTATATTGACGGGGCAGAGAACGGAATGTCTTTCAGAAATTATAAGGATTCTCTGCTTATCGGCGGCGGAGCTCACAGAACGGGCAAGCACGGCACGGCATGGCTGGAGCTTGAAAGCTTTCGGGCAAATCATTACCCCGCCTGCAAAGAGACTTTCCGCTGGGCGGCGCAGGACTGCATGAGCCTTGACGGCGTGCCGTATATCGGGCGGTATTCAAAACGCACGGCAAATCTTTTTGTCGCAACGGGATTTAACAAATGGGGAATGAGCTCCTCAATGGCGGCGGCTGCGATTATTTCGGATATGATTCTCGGAAAAGAGAACCCCTATGCGGCGGTTTTCTCTCCGTCAAGGTCTATTCTGCGCGCTCAGCTTGCCGTTAACGCCTTTGAAGCCGTCACAAATCTGCTTTCAATTTCTCAGAAGCGATGCCCCCACCTCGGCTGCGCCCTGAAATGGAATCCGCATGAGCGCTCGTGGGACTGCCCTTGCCACGGCTCACGCTTTGATGAAAAAGGAAAGCTGCTCAGCAATCCCTCAAACGGAGATCTGCCGAGCAGCCGATAACATTATGAATATTTTTCCGTCAGGTAGTCAATCGCTCTGAGATATCCGTCAAAGCCGAGACCGATGAACGATTTCTCACACGCCATGCCGGCGTATGAAATTTGGCGGAAGCTCTCCCTTGCGCTGACATCCGAAATGTGAATCTCAACCGCAGGGAGCGCAACGGCTTTTAATGCGTCAAGAATCGCAACGCTCGTGTGGGTGTAGGCGGCGGGGTTGATGACGATTCCGTCAAATCTGCCGAGAGCCGCCTGGATTTCATCAACTATCGCACCCTCGTGGTTCGACTGAAAAAGCTTAACCTCAACGCCCTTTTCGGCGGCGTAGCTTTCAATCATTCCGCAAAGGTCGGCGTAGGTGTTTTTGCCGTAAATATCGGGCTCTCTCACGCCAAGCATATTAAGATTCGGACCGTTTATTACAAGCAAACGCATTCGCATATCCTCCTGACTGTTATTTCGGGGTTCGGGTCAACCTCAACGGCATAATCCGCCGTTTCAAGATAAAGCGGAAGCCTGCGTTCATACATTTTTCTGAGCGCCTGCTCGCTTTCGGAAAGAGGTCTACCGTCGGTCGCAAGGGCTTCAATCGGGGCTTTAAGGAAGATTACGGTTGAATTTTCTCTCAGAGCAATCCGATTTTCGGGTCTGAGAATCGCTCCCCCGCCCGTTGCAATGATTTTGCCCTTATCCTTGCCCGCAAGGCGAACCGCCTCGGTCTCACGGCGGCGGAATTCTTCCTCGCCGTATTTTGCAAAAATATCGGGAATTTTTTCTCCGCACGCTTCAACGAGAGAATCCGTATCCACGCACTCCCTGCCCGTCTTTTCGGAGAGCAGAGCGGCGGCGGTCGATTTTCCGCAGCCGGGCATGCCGACAAGCACGATATTTTTCTGTTCTTTGATTATCTCATCGTAAATTTCATCAATCCGGCTCAGAGGGATACTCCTGCCCGTGAATATCTCGGCGGCACGAAGCCCCTGAGCAACGAGCATGTAAAGCCCGTTGATGCAATCAATGCCGAGCCTTTGAGCGTCAAGCAGAAAAACCGTTCTTGCAGGGTTATAGATAAGGTCGAGAGCCTTGCGGCATCTTGTGAATTTCTCAAGGTCAATGAGCCTCTCGCCGTTGTTGGGGTACATACCCACCGGCGTTGTGTTGACGATTATATCCGCATCGTAATGGCGGCTGATGTTGGAATAATTATCCTCCCCCGAACGGGAAACAACAACCGTCTGCGCCGCCCCTGCGTCATGCACGGCATGGCGAACCGTCAGGCTTGCGCCGCCCGAGCCGAGAATAAGAACCTTTTTCCCCTTAAAATCGCACCCGCATTTTTTCGCCATATACATAAAGCCGAAATAATCGGTGTTATCGCCGTAAAACGAGCCGTCGGGTCTGCGTACAACCGTGTTGACGCTTCCGACCTTTTCCGCCGTCTCCGAACGCTCGGCACAGCGGTTGAACGCTTCAATCTTATAAGGAATGGTAACATTGAAGCCCTCAAGCGAATTATCGGAAAAGAATTTATCCAAATTCTGAGGCTCCGTCGGGAACAGCCTGTATTCATAGTCGCACAGGCGTGAATGAATCTGCGGCGAAAGCGAATGCGAAAGCTTGCCGCCTAATAGACCGAACATAAAATCACCCTTTAGTCTTCCGAATAACTGCCGAGATAGCTGAACTGCTCGCCGTCATTTTCGAGCTCGCTGAGCAAGGTCTTAAGATTTTCGGAATAAACCGATGCGTCAACGTCGAAATAGAACATGAACTCAAAATTACTGCCGGGAATCGGTCGGCTCTCAAGCTTCGTGAGGTTAAGGCCGAGGGCGGCAAATCTTGAAATAATGTTATAAAGTGAACCCGGCTTGTGGGGAATGGTCATCATGATGCTCGTCTTGTTTGCGCCGGGATAGATTTCAAGCTTCTTTGAAATGCAGATGAAGCGGGTGTAGTTGTTGTCGGTGTTCTGAATGCCGCTTTTGAGGACTTTCATGCCGTAAAGCTCTGCGCAGTCCTTTGAGCCGATTGCGGCGCAGTCGGTTCTGCCGCTGTCGGCAACCATCTTTGCGGCGGCGGCTGTGTTTTCGCAGACCGTGACCTTAACGCCGAGCGAAGCAATGAAGTCGGAGCATTGATTGATCGCCTGCTCATGGGAGAAAATCTCCTTGATTTCGCCGATTGAAACGCCCTCGGGGGCAAGCAGAGCGTGGCCGATGAACAGCTTGATGCTGTGGGTGATGTAGAATTTATATTTATTCATAAGGTCATAGACCTTGTTGACCGAACCTGCGGTGCTGTTTTCAAGGGGAAGCACGCCGTAGCGGCAAAGTCCGCTGTCAACCGCCTTGAATACCTCCTCAAAGCCTGAAAAATACATGATTGAGGGGTAGGAGAACATCTTGTCGCAGGCAAACTGAGAATATGCGCCCTCAACGCCCTGGCAGGCAACAACCGCTCTGTCGGGTCTTTCGCAGGGAGTTTCCGAGGTTACCTTTTCAAGCTTCTTTGAAAGGGACGACTGCGGCTTGATGAGCTTCTTCTGATATGAACGGCTCAGGTCGAAGATTGTCTGATAGAGCGTTTTCGTGTAGCCCTGAAGCTCATCGGGAACTCCTGCCGTTACGGCATTCAGAATATCTCTTTCTCTTTCTCTGTCAAAAACGGGCAGAGAATTTTCCTGCTTATATTTTGCGATTTCTGCGGCGGTTTCCATTCTCTTTTGAAAAAGTGCGGTAAGCTCGCCGTCGATTTTGTCAATGTTTGCTCTGAGCTGACTGATATCCATGTTAAATCACCTTTCTGTTTTCTATATTTTCATATTAAATCAAATAATCGGCAATTACCAATGCCGCCGCCGCTTCAATGCACGGAACGGCTCTCGGAACGATGCAGGGGTCATGCCTGCCGCCGACAACGAGTTTTTCCTCCTCGCCTCTGACGAGGTTGACCGTGTTCTGCTCCTTGCCTATCGAGGGGGTCGGCTTCAATGCACAGCGGAAAACAATCGGCATTCCCGACGAGATACCGCCGAGGATTCCGCCGTGATTATTCGTTTCGGTAACGATTTTTCCCTCACGGAGAACAAAAGCGTCATTGTTTTCGCTTCCTCTTTTTTTGCTCCCCTCAAAGCCCGAACCGAATTCTATTCCCTTAACTGCGGGGATTCCGAAGATTGCCGAACCGATGCGGTTTTCTATTCCGTCAAAAATCGGGTCGCCCACTCCGGCTTTCAAGCCGACAACGGCACATTCGACCGTTCCGCCGACAGAATCGGCATTGCTTCGTGCGTCATATATTTCTTTTCGCATAAATTCGCCCTGCCTGTCATTGATAACGGGAAAGGGCTTTGAAAGAATCGAATCAAAATCAGCCTTGCAGACCGAAACAGGGTCAAAGCGGTCGTCTTCCGCCTTGCCTATCGAGGCGATATGCGCCCCGACATAAATGCCCATGCTTTCAAGAATCTGAATGCAGACTGCACCTGCAAAGCAGAGCGGAGCGGTCATTCTGCCGCTGAAATTTCCGCCGCCTCTGATATCGTTGAAGCCGTTATGCTTCATAAATGCGGCATAGTCGCTGTGAGAGGGTCTGGGCAAAGCACGGAGCTTGTCATAATCGCCCGAACGGGTGTTGGTGTTCTCAATAACGGCGCAAATCGGTGCGCCGCAGGTCATTCCGTCAACAACGCCCGAGAGAATTTTAACCTCGTCGGCTTCCTTTCGTGGAGTTGAAAGCTCGCTCTGACCGGGCGCACGCCTTGCCATGAAGGCGGCAATTCTGTCAAAATCAATCTTTATTCCTGCGGGAAGTCCGTCAACCACCGCACCGATTGCGACTGAATGTGACTGACCGAAAATCGTTAATTTTATGTTATCTCCGAAACTACAGGACATCGGCTTTACCTCCCAGCTTATTATAATCGTTAAAAAATTCGGGATATGATTTATTGACCGCCTGAGCGTTTCCGATTATTACATCACCTGTGCATTTGCAGGCGGCAACGGCGGCCGCCATCGCTATTCTGTGGTCGTTAAATGAATCCGTTTCTCCGCCGCTGAGCGTGGGCTTGCCTTTGATTATCAAGCCGTCATCGGTTTCGGCGGCATCCGCACCAAGCGAGCGAAGCATTGAAGCGGTCGTCTGAATCCGGTCGCTCTCTTTAAGGCGAAGCCTTGCGGCGTTATAAATCACGGTTTCACCCTCTGCGGTTGCCGCAACAGCCGCAATAACGGGCACGGCGTCGGGAATCTGCGAAGCGTCGATTTTTGCTCCGTGCAAAGCGGATACATCGGTTCTGAATTCCGAACCGTTTTGGGCTGTTTTTGCTCCCATTTTTTTGAGAACGGAAATAATTTCTTTGTCGCCCTGAGTTGATTCGGCATTAAGCCCCGAAACGGCGCAGCCCGAGCAAAGCCAGAAAGCGGCGTTTGACCAATCTGCCTCAACCGTGAAATCACAGCCCTTCAAGCCGTGAGAATTTATATAAAATGTATTGTTTTCTTCTTTAATATCCGCACCGAAGCGGCGCAGAACCTGAAGCGTCATGTCAATATAAGGTCTTGACTCAACGGGCGGCAGCAGTTTTATTGTTCCGCCGCCGAGATAAGAGAGAGCCATAAGCAGCCCCGTTACGAACTGCGAGCTGACATCGCCTCTGAGGGTATATTCACCCGCTCCGATTTTTCCGCCGACCTTAAGCGGAAAGCTGTCGGAAATGCTTGCGCCCATTCTGATAAGCTCCTCTTTCAGGGGAGAAAGAGGTCTTTCGGGCAGTCTGCCCGAGCCGTTTATCTCGGTTTCAACGCCGAGAGCGCAGACAACGGGAAGCAAAAAGCGGATGGTTGAGCCGCTTTCTCTGCAATCAATGCGGGCAGAAGCGGGCGGCTCTTCAATCGGAGTTACCGAATATACCGCACCGTCTTTTTCAATGACCGCACCGAGATTTTCAAGGCAGGAAACCGTTGCCGTGATATCGTCGGAGGTCGTGTTTATTCTGATTTTGCTTTTTCCCTTTGCAAGGCAGGCGCAAATCAGCGCCCTGTGGGCAAAGGATTTTGACGCTATCCCCTCAATGCCGCCGCACAAAGGGGTCGGTGTGATTCTGATATCCATTAAAATTTTAACTCCATAAGTGTTCTCTGCGGGGTCATTCCGAGGGTTTCGTAAAGCTTCCGGGCGGGCTCGTTAAATGACCAGACATAAAGCTCAATCGACTGAGCGCCCTTTGACATTGCAAAAGCCTTGACTTCGCCGAAAAACTCCGTGCCGATTCCCTGCCGCCTGTGTTTTTCGTCAACGAAAAATTGATTAATAGCACCAACGGTTCTTGCTGTTAATGTTTCGTTGGAAGCGGAACAGGTAAGCATTCGCAGTTTGCAATAACCGACGATTTCGCCGTTCATCACCGAAACAAGAATAAAGACATTTTTATCTTTGAGCATTTTTTTAAATTCCGACTTTGACATTTCGGGAGCGGCTTTGAAAATATCGGGTCGGTTCTGAATGTGAAGCCCTGCCGCCTGTTTTGAAAAATCTTCAATTATTTCATAATCGTTAATTTCAGCCTGCCTGACTGTCATTTTGACCCCTCCCGACAATCATTCCGCAAATTCCGCAATTTTATAAAGCGTGTCAACCGAAACCTTTTTCAAAACACATTCGCCGACAACACGGGGAACAACGAAACTTATCGTGCCGCCCGAGCGCTTTTTATCCGAGAGAGCGGCGTCGGCAAGCTCACGGGGCTTAAAATCGCACTTGACGGGCAGATTATTATTCTTATTCGCATTAATAATCATCTCCGTGCAGTTCTCGTCGCTCCAGCCGAGCTTTGCGCTCGCCTTCGCGGCAATGACCATTCCTATCGCAACTGCGCTTCCGTGGGGAATCTCAAAATTACTGCATTTTTCAACAGAATGCGCCATCGTGTGACCGAAATTGAGAAGCTGTCTTTCGCCCTTGTCAAATTCGTCCTTTGCAACAACATCTCTTTTAAGCTCCACACAGCGGGCAATAATGCTCTCAATTTCAGATTTTACATTACCGCCGCATACTTTGTCAAACAATTCTTTGTCAAAAATAACGCCGTATTTGATAACCTCCGCCATTCCGTTGGCAAATTCGGATTCGGGCAGGGTTGAGAGCGTATCGGTATCGCACACAACAAGCGACGGCTGATAAAATGCTCCCGCAAGATTCTTGCCTGCCGTCAGGTTAACCGCCGTTTTGCCGCCTACCGAGGAATCCACCGCTGCAAGCAGGGTTGTCGGCACCTGAACAAAGGGCACGCTTCTCAGATAAAGCGAAGCGGCAAGACCCGTCATATCGCCCGTTACGCCGCCGCCGAGAGCAACGGCAAAGTCGCTTCTGGTGAGCCTGTTTTCCGCCATAAATTCAAGCAGTTCAAACATCGTTTTCATGCTTTTGGATTCCTCGCCTGCGGGGAAAACAAATTCAACCGAAGAAATACCCGCACTTGCAAGGCTATCTTTTACCTTTTCAAGCCAGAGGGGCGCAACATTGCTGTCCGTCACGATTACCGCTCTGCTTTTTCCGAAAAGCGAAGCGCATTTTTCGCCGAGCATCGGCAGAATGCCGCCGCCTATGATTACTTCATATTCTTTTGACGCATTAACCTTAATAATTTCCATTTCTGCTCCTACTTTGCCTGTTTTTTGCTGTCCGTTCCCTCGTCAAGCAGGGCAATCAAGCCCTCTTTGTCGCCCGCCTTGAGAGCGGCGCTGTATTCGCCGAGCTTTTCAATCAGAAAATCGATTTCGTTTGTCAGATTGTCGCTGTTCTCAAAGAAAAGCTCGGTCCACATGGTTGAATTAAGCTTTGAAACTCTTGTCAAATCCCTGTAACTGCCCGCCGAAAAGCCTTTCTGGTGAATTGCCTCGGGGCTTTTGACATAGGCATTTGAAATTATATGGGGAAGCTGTGATGTAAAGGCGATAACCTTGTCATGTTCCTCGGGTGAGGTGAGATTAACGCTCGTAAAGCCCGCATCGCCGAGCACGGTTCTCAGAGCCTGCAAAATTCTGATATCCGTGTTCTCTTTCGGGGTCAAAATCATTGTTGCGCCCTTGAAAAGGCTTGCTTTTGCATGGCCGAAGCCCGAAAACTGAGTGCCTGCCATCGGATGAGCGCCGATGAAGGTGAAGCCGTTTTCTTCGGCGGCTTTTTCGCAGGGATCGCAGATTATTCTTTTAACTCCGCCGCAGTCGGCAACAATTGCGCCTTTTTTTATCTTTGAAGCGTTCGCCTCAACATATTCAACCGTCGCCTTGGGATAAAGGGCAATGAACAGCATATCGCATTCGCCGATTGTTTCGTCATTAAGCTCTCCCTTTATCGCATTGACCATTTTCGCCGCAAGAGAGGTACTTCTGTTTCTGTCAAAGCCGAAAACCTCATGCTTTCCGCTCTCGGCAAGAGCCATTGCAAGCGAACCGCCGATAAGACCGAGGCCGGCAATTCCTATTTTCATAATTCCGTCACCTTAAAACTTTGTCATGATTTCTCTGATTGCGTTTGCTTCCTTGACAACCTTTGCAAATTCCTCGGGTCTGAGCGCCTGGGGACCGTCGCAAAGAGCGTGGGCAGGGTCGTTATGTACTTCGATCATAAGTCCGTCTGCGCCTGCCGCAAC
>JBJEQC010000133.1:0-3587 GCA_051881555.1 Acutalibacteraceae bacterium | reverse complement strand
AATATGGTTTTGAGGGGCTTATTTCCGCCCCGTCTGCGTTAAAAATCTTTGAAATGCACAAAATCTTCTCCCTCAAAACTGCTTCGCATCTGAAATGCAATAGATTATGTGCAGTCGGGGATTTCTTCTCTGCAGGCATACTTCCGTATGTCAAAGAGAAAAATGCCCGAATGTGCGTGAGATATTGTATTTCAGACATATTCCATTGCTGTTAAAAAAACTATGCTTTTTCCGTAAACTGCCTTAATATATAATCAAAGCGTAACTCCGTCTTTGAATATTGCAATTTCACGGCAATTATTCAGCTCATTTTTTGTTTCAAGACCGTTCGCAGTCCGCACAATCAATTCAAGCAGGGTTTCGTCGCTTTCGGACTGAGCGTCGAAATCTATCCAGCTCTTTTTCTTTTGTGCAAGAGCGGTATTCGTTGCAATTTTGACGGTCGGCACAGGCGCTCCGAGGGGTGTTCCCCTGCCCGTTGTAAAAAGAATGAGCTGACAGCCCGCAGAAGCCAGGTTAGTGACGGCAACCATGTCATTGCCCGGCCCGTTAAGAAGATTCAGCCCTGCTTTTTCCGCAGTATCGCCGTAATCCAATACGGCTGTTACGGGCGCAGTGCCGCCCTTTTGAACACAGCCGAGCGACTTTTCTTCAAGCGTTGTAATGCCGCCCTCCTTGTTGCCCGGAGACGGATTTTCGCTGACGGGCTGATTATGAGAAATAAAATATTCTTTATAATCATTGATTAGCTTAACGGTTTTATCAAACACGCCTTTATTCACACAACGGTTCATCAGAAGCTGCTCCGCCCCAAACATTTCGGGAACTTCGGTCAGAACTGCCGTGCCTCCCATTGAAACAAGCCTGTCCGTTATTCTTCCGCAAAGAGGATTTGCGGTTATGCCTGAAAGTCCGTCGCTTCCACCGCATTTTAAGCCGATTTTCAGCTTAGAAATCGGAACGGGAGTGCGTTTATCGTGACTTGCAATATTCTGCAATTCCGAGATTATTTTTATTCCCTCGTCTATTTCGTCGTCAACATCCTGACAGTCCAAAAAACGAACCCGTTCTTCGTCATATACTCCGAGTGCTTTTTTGAATTCGTCAATATTATTGTTTTCGCATCCTAAGCCGAGAACGAGAACGCCGCCTGCGTTCGGATGCCTGACAAGCCCGCTCAGCTCCTTCTGAGTTGTTTTCAAATCATCGCCGAGTTGGCTGCAACCGTATGAATGAGTAAAACAAAAAGCTCCCGTTTTTTCTGCAATCGTTTTTGCAACGCCGTTTATGCAGCCGACAGTCGGAATTATCCAGATATCGTTTCTGATTCCGACATAGCCGTTTTTTCGTTCAAAGGCATTTATCATAATGCTTTGCGAGCATTCAAGCGGTCTGATATCGGGCGTATATTTGTATTCAAGAGTTCCCGAAAGAGCGGTTTTCAGATTATGAGAATGAACATGCTCCCCTGCTTTAATATCCTGAGCCGCAATGCCGATTGGGAAGCCGTATTTGATTATCCGTTCACCCTTTTTAATATCCCTGACGGCATATTTATGACCGTTATCAAGGCAAACCCGGACATTGTCATTTTCGTTAATCAGGACATACTCCATTCAATTGCCTCCCTGATGCCGTCATTATGTATTCTTTCAAGGCTTTCGTCAACAAGCTCCTTTGCGGCTGTCAGATCTTTTCCCCACAAAGCTGTGTTTTTCAGTATATCTTCGGTATATCCGTTTTTAATGACCTCAACTGCCGTTTTATCGTCCTGAACCTCGTTCGTTTTGTAGTATTCAATGAGACATGCCAGCGAAAATATAAAGGGCTTCGGCAGAGAACTATTATTTTCGATATAATCATTTACCGTCGGCAAAACTCTCGCACGGAATTTGCTGACAGAATTCAATGAAATGGATTTCCACAAATGCCTGATATAAGGATTCGCAAAGCGTTCCAAAACAGCGTTTGCAAATTTCCTGTTTTCCTCGGTTTCTCCGAGCACAGGGAGAATATAATCAAACAGGCAATTATTAAGAAAAGCGTTTAACTGCCCGTCCTTCAGGCTGTCGCCGACGGTTTCAACGCCGCAGAGAAGCGACGGAAAAACAAGAGAAGTATGAGAACCGTTAAGAATCCGGACTTTCATTTTCTTATAAGGCGAAACATCATTTGTCCATATAACATTGAATCCCGCTTTTTTCAAGGGCAGTTCATCCTCATAATTGCCCTCAATAACCCAAAGATGATAAGGCTCCGCCGTGTCAAGCAGTTCATCACGGGCGCCTATTTCTTCAAATATCTTTTCCGCCTCGTTCTTCGGATAGCCCGTAACGATTCTGTCAACAAGCGTGTTGCAGAATTTGTTTTCGGCCTTGACCCACTCTGAAAAACCATCACCAAGATTCCAAAGCCTTGCATATTCAAGAACGCATCTTTCAAGCTCTTTTCCGTTATTGTCAATAAGCTCGCACGCTAAAACTACAAAGCCGTCAAGCTTATTATTAAAGCGCTCATAAAGAAATCTTGTCAGTTTGGCAGGAAATGATGATGCGGGTTTATCTGTCAATTTACAGGAATCGTCAAAGCATATTCCCGCCTCGGTCGTGTTTGAAATAATAAAACGCAGATCGGGATTTTTAGCAAGCGCCAAAAATGCGTCAAAGTCGCGGTAAGGATTTACCGCCCTTGAAACGGAATTGATTTCCGTCCTTTCGCAGATTTCTTTACCGTTTTCAATTCCTCTTAAAATAAGATTGTATCTGCCGTTTTGCTCATTGATTAAATCAACTGTTTTTGAATCCGTCGGCGATACAATAACGATTTTACCGTCATAAAGGCCGCTTTTATTGAGATTATCAATAAAATAATCTGCAAAGCCACGCAGAAAATTTCCTGTTCCGAATTGAAGTATAGTTTCTTTCATGTTCATTCACCTGCAAAGCAAAAATTATAATTCAATGTCAATTATGTATTCATCATCTATCAGAATATATTCGGCATTGTGTAACCGACACATTTTCAAAACCTCAGCATTTTCATTCATCACGGCCTCAAAGGTGCAGTCCCTGTCATCACCCCTGAATTCAACAACGCTTGCGTATTTTTTGATGTCGTCAAAATGATTCCGAATATATTTTTCGCTCATAACCAAGCAAAAGAGTTTTATATGTTCAAGATACTGCGTCTGAAAATACTTTGAATAATCAAACGGAATATAACAGCCCTCAACAATCAGATTCTGATTGTTTTCGATTGCGGTTTTAATGATTTCGGATGTAATCGGCCATAAGAAATCCGTCAAATCCTTATCGTCGCTTTCGGGCGTGAGATTCGTCATGCCGCTGCGAATCAGCCCCATTTTCAAGTGGTCGATTGATAAATACGGATATTTATATTTTTCAAGCAGTTTTTGTGCAAGTGCGGTTTTCCCCGTATGGGATGCACCTGTAATAAGAATAATCATGTCAAGCCGGCTTTCTTTTTATTTTATATTATCACAGTAAAACAGTGCTTGTCAATAATCGCACCGATGACGGCTTTGTTTTTTCCGCAGTATATCAAAACAACTCCGGAAGTGTGCGCCT
>JBJEQC010000132.1:0-3594 GCA_051881555.1 Acutalibacteraceae bacterium | reverse complement strand
TTTTTATGTTTTCCGGAACGCCGAGGACGGCGTTCCCTACGAGGGGATTTCGTTGATTTATGGCGTTTTCAGGCGGGCGAACACAGTTCGCCCCTACCGTGTTGCCGATGATATTTGCTTTTTTATTAAAAAACCGCAATTATCTGTATGGGCTCCCTCAAGAGGGAGCTGGCGCATAGCGCCTGAGGGAGTTAAAAAAATCAGCGAAAAACGGGCGACCACGCAGGGTCGCCCCTACTGCATACATTCTGCCAAAAAACGACCCCGAAAGTCAGAAAATACTGATTTTCGGGGTCATCTCATATATTTTGTTGTATTTTTCTCAATCTGATTGTTGAGAAACAGTTAATTATATTGTTCTGACTCTGATTGCTCCGTCAACGTCGGTGTCAAAGGGTTTATCGGTGTCAACAACCGTATATCCCATGCCTTTTTTGCTTGCGGAGAACAGGTTTTTAACCGCTGCTCCGCTTTCTGCTGCCTTTGCGGCGGCCTTTGCGGCAAAGGAGCCGTCCTCTTTGTGAATGAAGCAGGCGCGGCACTCAAAGTCCGCAGGCAGGTCGGTATTGGGCAGGTTGACCGAATTTTTGATTACGCCTTTTTCAAGATAATCGGCAAGCTCAACTGCCGCCATTGCGGCGCAGTTTTCCTCGCTCTCGGGAGTTGATGCTCCGAGGTGCGGAATCGCCGTCACGCCGTCAACTCCGAGCTGAGCGTCGATCGGAAAGTCGGTGACATAAGCCGCCGCCTTGCCGCTTTCAAGAGCGGCGATTATTGCATCGGAATCAACAAGCTCGCCTCTTGCAAAGTTGAGAATTCTGATTCCGTCCTTCATCGCTGAAATTGAATCGGCATTTATCATTCCCCTTGTGCCGTCGTTGAGCGGCAGATGCAGGGTGATATAATCGCTTTCCGCATAAACTTCATCAAGGGTATCAACAATCTTGAAGCTGAATTTATCCTTTGATGCGAACGGGTCATAGCCGACAACCGTCATTCCGAGAGCCTTGGCGGCATCCGCAACGAGCGCACCGATTGCGCCGAGACCTATGACGCCGAGGGTCTTGCCCATGATTTCGGGACCTGCAAAATTGCTCTTGCCTTTTTCAACAAGCTTGCCGACGTTTGCGCCCTCGCCTTTAAGAGTCTTTGCCCAATCAATCGCCGCTCCGACTTTTCTTGAAGCCATGAGCAGACCGCAGATTACAAGCTCTTTAACCGCATTGGCGTTTGCGCCTGGAGTGTTGAACACAACAACGCCCTTTTCGCTGCAAGCGTCAACGGGAATATTGTTGACTCCCGCTCCCGCTCTTGCGATTGCAACGGTTTTTTCGGGAAGAACGGTTTCGTGCATCGAAGCGGAGCGGACAAGCACCGCATCGGGGGCTTCAAAGCTGTCGGAGCAGGTATATTTTGCGCTGTCAAGCTTATCAAGCCCTGTTTTGGATATTTTATTTAAAGTTAAAATCTCAAACATTGGAATTCCTCCCTCAGTTCTTCTTTTCAAATTCGGTCATAAAGTCAACGAGCTTCTCAACACCCTCGATAGGCATTGCGTTATAAATCGAAGCTCTCATGCCGCCGACCGAACGGTGACCCTTGAGGTTAACAAATCCCGCTTCTGCGGCTTCTTTAACGAATTTTGCATTAAGCTCGTCGCTCTCGGTGACGAAGGTTACATTCATCAGAGAACGGTCGCTCTTCTTGACGGGATTGTTGAACATCTTGCTGTTATCAAGGAAATCATAGAGAATTGAAGCCTTTTTCTCGTTGTGAAGCTTCATTGCTTCAAGACCGCCGAGATTCTTAATCCATTCAAGCACAAGCTTGCACATATAAATCGAATAGCAGGGCGGAGTGTTATACATTGAATCGTTATCTGCAAGAACCTTGTAGTCAAGCATTGTGGGGGTGTAATCCCTTGCCTTGCCAAGCAAATCTTCTCTGACTATAACAACCGTCAGGCCTGCGGGAGCAACATTTTTCTGCGCTCCGCCGTAGATAACGCCGTATTTTGTGACATCCATAGGCTCTGAAAGGAAGCAGGACGAAACATCGGCAACAAGGGGAACATCTCCTGTGTCGGGCAGAGCGGTGAAGCGTGTTCCGTAGATTGTGTTGTTCTGGCAGATATAGAAATAGTCTGCATCGGGGGTGAACTTGCTCTTGTCAAGCTCGGGAATACAGGAGAAATTCTGCTCCTTTGAAGAAGCAACAACATTGATATCGCCGTATTTGAGGGCTTCCTTATATGCCTTGGTCGAGAACTGACCCGAAAGAACATAGTCAGCCTTGCCGCTTCCGTTAAGGAAGTTCAGGGGAATCGCCGCAAACTGGGTTGAAGCGCCGCCCTGGCAGAAAATAACCTTATAGTTTTCGGGAATATTCATAACCTCTCTGAAAAGGCTCTGTGCGCCGAAAATAATCGGCTCATAAACCTTTGAGCGGTGGCTCATTTCGAGAACCGACTGACCGCTTCCCTCATAATCAAGCATTTCCGCAGCGGCTCTGTTGAGTACGCTTTCGGGGAGCATTGAGGGACCTGCGGAAAAATTATATACTCTTGCCATGACAAATAACATCCTTTCAACTTGTCAAATTTGTTAACATTATATTCACCCACGGAGAAGCCGTGATTATTCCTCGCTTGCCATTCCCGTTATGCCCAGGTCACGAAGCTGAATTTCATCAACAACTGCGGGGCATTCCGTCATGGGTTCGCTTGCGTTCTGAACCTTGGGATATGCTATAACATCTCTGAGGGATTCACAGCCGAGCATCTGCATAACAAGCCTGTCAAGGCCGATGCCCATTCCGCCGTGGGGCGGCGCACCGTATTTGAAAGCGTCAAGCAGATAGCCGAACTTTGTGTGTGCTTCTTCGTCGCTCAGACCGAGCAGAGAGAAAATTCTTGCCTGAAGGTCGGGATTGGTGATTCTGATTGAACCCGAACAAAGCTCGATTCCGTTGAGAACAAGGTCATATGCCTTTGCTCTGACCTTTGCCTTGTCGGTTTCAAGATATTCAAGGCACTCGTCCATGGGAGCCGTGAACGGATGGTGCATTGCAACAAATTGCTGAAGCTCCTCATCCCAATCAAAGAACGGGAATTCGGTTATCCAGAGCAGATTATATTTGCCCTCGGGAATAATGTTGAGCTTCTTTGCGACTGTCTGACGAAGAGCGCCGAGAACGGAAAGAACGGTTGAATTCTTTGTGTCGCCGACGATAAGAACAACATCGCCCGCCTTTGCATTCGCCTTTTCAAGAACGGCTTTCATCTCGTCCTCGGTGAGGAATTTTGCAAATGACGAAGCCATTGTGCCGTCCTCATTGAGTCTTACCCATGCAAGACCCTTTGCGCCGATGCCCTTTGCCACTTCGGTGAGCTTGTCTATTTCTTTTCTCGTCAAGATATTGACGGATTTTTCGGCTGTAATGCCTCTGACGCTTCCGCCCGCTTCAATTGCGCCCGTGAAAACGCCGAAGCCGCAGTTTTTAACCGTTTCGCTCAGGTCAAAAATCTCCATGCCGTAGCGAGTGTCGGGCTTGTCGCTTCCGTAACGCTCCATGGCTTCTTTATAAGTAAGTCTC
>JBJEQC010000131.1:0-15921 GCA_051881555.1 Acutalibacteraceae bacterium | reverse complement strand
TTATTCTAACAGATTTTTGGGTGTTTTTCGACTCTATTTTTAGTATACTACTTCAAAATTTCTTTTTTACTCCCTCCGTCACGGCTTACGCCGTGCCACCTCCCTCAAGTGGGAGGCAAATAAATCAATCAGCTTTTGCGGAGCAATTACAATCGGTCATAGGCGGAGCCTATCCTCAATTTGCGAAGCAAACTTCATTTTTGCGACAGCAAAAACTTCATGTGCCGCAGGCACACTTCATTCTTCATTTGTTTTCAGGCGGGCGAACACAGTTCGCCCCTAACGGTGTTGCCGATGATTTCTGCGGTTTTCACGGAACGCCGAGGACGGCGTTCACTACCGAACCGTATTACAACATTAAAAAAACTGCCCCGGCGGAGGATCTATATACCTCTGCCGGGTTGATTTATTCTTACTCCTCAATCAAAAAATGCCTTTGACCGCTTCGGGGATTGTTTTAGTCAAGCCGAAAATCTTCTTGAAAAATGCAACAATTTTCTGCCATAAGCCTGCTTTTGCAGTCATTTCCTGCGTGTCGGTGCTGATAACATTTCCGTCCTTGTCATAGACCGTTGCGGTAAATACCGTTTTGCCGCTTGACTTTGGCGAAACCGTGCATGTTGTTCCGTCTGCCGATACGCTCATGCCGAAATTGCCGTTGCTTGCTGTCCATTCAACATAACCGCCCTCGGGAATTTTTGATGAATCAACATGAAGAACAATCGAATCGCCGTAGGAAATTGAAGAAGTTGAGGGGGTATTAACAATCTCATCATCAATAACGGGTTCTTCGGTTAATTTGGGAACTACCGCCTGCTCAACTTCTGCTCCGCATTCGGTGCATTTTCTGACCTTTTTTCCTTCTTTTTGCGTTGTGGGTTCTTCAACAACTTCCCATGCACCTGCGGTATGTCCTTTTGCGGGGATAACTTCTGTATAGCTGTATTTGCATTCACATGTAAATGTTTTCTCTCCGTCTTCGGTGCAGGTTGCACCTTTTGTCACGGAAGATGTAAAAGAATGCTCATGTACGGTAGGAGCATAATTAAAATGAATGTTCGCATTTGTAAGACAGGAATTACCTGAAAGAATGCTGATTGCATTCCATTGCTCATCGGTTCCTGTGTAATAAACATCCGTTAAGGATGTACACTTATAGAATGCATTATAGTCAATATTATTAACGCCATTTCCTATTGTAACACTCGTAAGTCCAGAACAGAAAGAGAAAGAGTAATCCCCAATTCTTGTTATGTTGTTGCTGATTATTACATTTTCAAGTTTTGAACACTGTTGAAATGCATAAAGTGAAATATTAATTACGCTGTTTGGAATTGAGTATTCTTTTTTGGGGCTTCCAATGGGATATTGAACGAGCATTGTTTTATTCTTATTAAACAAGACCCCGTATTCATCACTTGAAAAATATTGATTTTTTTCATCAACATATATTTCCGCAAGGTTTGAACAACCTGCAAATGCATATACAATATTTTCAACTTCAGCAGGAATAATATAAGATGTACTCATATTTCCTGTAGGATATTGAATAAGATAAGTTTTATCCTTGGAAAGCAAAGCTCCATATTCATCGTTTGTAAAATATTTATTATTTTCATCAACAGTTATGAATTTTAAGTTTTTGCAGCCGGCAAAGGCATGAGTGCCTATATTCTCTACACTTTTCGGAATTGTAACACTTGAGATATCGATACCATTGAATGCCAATGTTTTAATAGATAAAACAGGATACCCCTCAATTGTTTCCGGTATTACCAGTTCACCGCTTGCTGATTCGTCACAATCTGTTATCGTAACTTCTCCGTCTGTTATTTCATAAGACAAAACGCCATATGTTGCCGCTTCGGCTTTTTCGGCAAAAATTTCGCCGATTTCCGGCAATTCAAGCCCGACCAACCCCGCAAGCGGTGCGGCGCCGAACACCATGGTCAGTGCAAGAATAAAAGCCAACGATTTTTTTAATATTTTTTTCATTTGCAATTCCTCCTGTTTTAAAGATAACTAATGTTATCTCATTTTCAAGTATAAATAAACCCACTTTCTACAATTTGCACGGTTTTAGGATAAACAGCACTAATTTTGTAAAAAATGTCTCATTGGAACTTTACAATAACATACTATTTCGGCGTTGTCAAGTCAAAACATCATTTTGATAATGCAATATCTTTTAGATAGTATTAATATTCATTATGACAGGAGTGAGATTATGGTTGCCGACAGAATAAAAGGTCTTCGTGAGCAAAGGGGATTGACCCAAACCGAGCTGGCAAAGCTTTTGGGAATAACCCGTTCAAGTGTTAATGCATGGGAAATGGGTGTTTCCATTCCCTCAACGCAATATATCGTTGAGCTTTCTTTGATTTTCAAGGTTTCGACCGATTATCTGCTCGGCGTTGACAAATCCGCCTCAATCGATGTTTCAGGGCTTGACGAAAAAGACATTGAAGTTGTTCACAACCTCGTTGAGCATTTGCGGAATAAAAATAAGCAAAAAAAATAACGCCTGAACGGTTTTTGAACCGCAGGCGTTATTGCTTTATTCGGATTAATCAAGAAAATCCTTGAGTCTCTTGCTTCTGCTGGGGTGGCGGAGCTTTCTGAGGGCTTTTGCTTCAATCTGGCGGATTCTTTCACGGGTAACGTGAAATTCGGTTCCGACCTCCTCAAGAGTGTGCGGATGGCCGTCCTCAAGGCCGAAGCGGAGCTTGAGAACCTTGGCTTCACGGGGAGTCAGCGTTTTCAGAACATCATTGAGCTGTTCTTTGAGCAAAAGCATTGAAGCGGCGTCTGCCGGTGCGGGAGCGTCATCGTCGGGAATAAAGTCGCCCAGGTGGCTGTCCTCCTCCTCGCCGATGGGTGTTTCAAGCGAAACAGGCTCCTGAGCAACACGCAGAATCTCACGAACCTTTTCAACGGGCATATCAAGCTCTGCGGCGATTTCCTCCGCCGTGGGGTCTCTGCCGTTCTTGTGAAGAAGCTGGCTGTTTGTCTTTTTGACCTTGTTTATGGTTTCAACCATATGAACGGGAATTCTTATCGTTCTCGCCTGGTCGGCAATGGCTCTGGTTATCGCCTGTCTTATCCACCATGTCGCATAGGTTGAAAATTTGAAGCCCTTTGTGTAGTCAAACTTATCAACCGCTTTGATAAGACCGAGGTTGCCCTCCTGAATCAGATCAAGGAACTGCATTCCCCTGCCGACATATCTTTTTGCAATGCTGACAACAAGGCGCAGATTCGCCTCGGCAAGTCTCTGCTTCGCCTTCTGATCGTCATCGGAAATTCTGATTGCAAGCTCGATTTCTTCCTCGGGAGTCAGCAGAGGAACTCTGCCGATCTCTTTGAGATAGACCTTGACGGGATCGTCAACCGTCATGTTCTTGTCGTCGCTCGAACCGATATCAAGGGATTTCGGAAGATCAACATCAAAATTTTCGATTGCGGCGCTTGAAAGATCGTCGATAATCTCAATATTGTTGCTTTCAAGGGTTTCGTAGAGCTTGTCAAGCTCCTCAATGTCGAGATCCATTTCGACAATCGCCGTGTCGATTTCCTGCGTTGTCAGTCTGCCTGCCGCCTTGCCCTTTTCGACAAGAGACTTAAAAGGCATTTTCTTCTCGTTTCCTTCCATAGTCACACATCCTTACAGTTATTTTTTCTTAAACAGCTTTAAAAATTCTTCGTCGCTCATGGCGGATGCATCCGTTATTTTTGCGGCGGATTTATCCGTGAGCACGCCGATACAGTCTTCACACTCTTTAAGAGTGTTTCCGAGATTTTGCGAAAGATGAAAAATTCTTGTTACCGAATCCATTTCCTCGGGAGTAAACTCCGCAGAAAATTCGCTGAGTTCAGGCTCCGAGCCGCTCTCAAGAATGCGGATAAGACATTCCATGACCCTGCGGTTGAATGAGGTAACGAAGCTTTGCGGTGAAATTTTATCTTTCAATTTATTATAAAAATCAGGGTTTCTCATAAAAGAGGCAATGAGCGTTTCTTCCGCTCTCGCCGCCCTGATATTTTTTGAGCGTTCGGGATTGTTCTTATCCTCAAAGCTTTTTTCAAGCATTTCATCGGCTTTTTGCCTTGCTTTGACTTTTTCAAGGCGTTTGAGCTGCATTCCCGCCGATTTTATCTGAGCCTTGATGCTCTCAACGCCGACTCCGAGCTCGTTTGCAAGCCTTGTTGCGTAAATATCCTGCTCGATACTGCCGCAGCCCGCAAGAATCTGAGCCGCAGAGGTTAAAAATCTGAGCTTTCCGTCGTCGGTGTCCAGATCGAATTTTTTCCGTTCTTCGAGCAGCTTATATTCGGTTTTGTTCGCCGCTTCTTTCAGCAGGTCGGCAAACCTCTCCTTGCCGTGAACACGGATAATTTCGTCGGCATCCTTGCCGCCCCTCATCTGAACAACTCTCAGCTTCAGCCCCGTTCTGCCGAGCACTTCAAGCGCCCTTGCCGTTGCGGCTCTGCCTGCGCCGTCATTGTCATAGCAAATCAGAATTTCATCGGCATATCTTGAAAGCAGATTCGCCTGCTCATTGGTGAAAGCCGTTCCAAGGCAGGCAATGGCGTTGGTGAAGCCCGCCTGATGCAGGGCAATGACATCCATATAGCCCTCAACAAGAATCAACTTGTTATCATTTGCATTTTTCGCAAAATTCAGGGCAAATACTCCGTTGCTCTTTTTATAAACAAGCGTGTCCGAGGTGTTTATGTATTTCGGCTTTGAATCGTCCATGACTCTGCCGCCGAAAGCGATAACATTGCCTCTCAGGTCTATAATCGGGAACATCACCCGATTTCTGAAATTATCGTAACAATTGGATTTGCCGTCTTTTTCGCTTCGCCTTGCAAGGTTTGCAAGCACAAGCTCCTCCTCGGAGAAGCCGAGCGAACGCATATGGTTTATCAGCTCGTGCCAGCCGTCGGGAGCATATCCCAGGCCGAATCGGCGGATTGTGTTGAGCGAAAGCCCTCTGTTAAGAAAATAATCAAGAGCTTTTTTATTTTTCGGTTTCATCAGGCAATCGTTGAAAAATCTTGCCGCCTCACGGTTGGCGCTGAGCAATCTCATGCGTTTTTTTGACAGCGTATCGTCATAGCCGTCCTCGGGCATCGGCACGCCAGCCATCTGAGCAACCGCCTTGACCGCTTCTATATAATCAAGATTATCCGTGCGGCGCACAAAGCTTATTATATCTCCACCCGCTCCGCAGCCGTAGCAATAGAATGAATTGCTTTCGGGATAAACGGTGAAAGAGGGCGTTTTTTCGTTGTGGAACGGGCAAAGGCCGACAAGGGTTTTGCCCCTGCGCTTAAGGTTGACATGAGCCGAAACAACCTGCTCGATATCAATTTTATCGTTAAGCTGCTGAATAAATCTCGGATCAAGCTTCAATGCCCTCACCCCCTTTTGGTTACTGTATTAATAATCACTTTTTCTTTTTAATTAGATTAACGGTTATTGCGATAATCAGCAAAAGCAGAGCTCCGCACGCCGAGGCAATTATCGCCGTTGATTTGCCGCCCGAATCGGATTTTTCGGTTTCGGGCTCACCGCCTGCCGTTTCCGTTATATATTTTGAATATTGTGAAAAAGAATAATATGTGTATGCTGTTGAAGCTTCGGCAGTTGTCGCGGTTTCCGTTGCCGAAACGGGAACGGTTTTGCTTTCAGCCGTCGTGCTCATCAAAGCAGTTGTTTTTGCGGCTGTTGTTCTGACCGCCGTGGTTTCGGCAGCCGTTGTTTCACTCTTTTTTGCGGTTGTTGAGGGTTTGGGAGCTGATGTGGTTGAAACAGGCTTAACCTCAGTTGTTTTGACCTCTACAGTCGTTTTTTCGGTTGTTTCTTCTTCAGCGCCCGAAAGCGTAGGAGCAGGTGCACTGCCCGTGCTGACGGGAGTGAAAAGATAATAGGAATCCGACGGATATTCTATCTGCCTGTTAACCGCCGCTTTTCCGTCCCACACAACATTCTGTTCAAACATTGTTATGTAGCCGTTGCCGTAATCCTTAACAATAGCCCAATGGTCGGAGCTTGAATTTCTCATTGCGGCGGAAACAAAAATAATATCGCCCTTTTTCGGCTTGTCCGCTTCCGCAAAGGCATAACCCTCGCTGAGCATAATCAACCCCGTGTTGCTGTAAGCAAGCACATCAAGCCCGAAAGCTTCAGCATAAAATCTCATTATCAGCTCGTTGCACTGATAATAATAATCGCTCTCATTGTATCTTGCTTCAACTCCGCAGAAAGTGTCCGCAACGAAGCCGTCGCCTTTTATTTCAACCCATGTGCAGCCCGATTTAACATCGTCATACCAATCTGCATATGCGTTTGCGGAAATCAGCGCCGAAATCAGAACAGCGCAAATAAGCGCACGGAATATTTTCTTCATCCTCCGCAACCCCTCGTTATATATCAAAGAAAAGAATCGTTGATTTCGCTCCATGCTTTCGGAACATAAAGCTCGTTGAACACTCTGACGGCGTATCTGTCGGTCATGCCCGCAATAAAATCGCAGGCGGCAAGCTGAGCGCCGTCTCTGTCGGCAACCGTCCTGAACTGCGGCGGCAAATCCTGCGGATTCTCCGCAAAGTGAGCATAAAGCCGCTGAATCATGTCGATCGCCTTGCTCTCCTCGCTCTTGCAGGCGGGGTTTGTGTAGACCTTTTCAAACATGAATTTGTGAAGCTCGTCAAAGACCTGCTGAATGCCTTTTTCAAGCCTTATATCGTCAGAGCTGTTTTCGATACAGCTCAGAACAAGCGTGTTGATTCTTGCACTTTTTGAATGACCCAGCTCATTCCTGATTGCAAGAGGAATATCCTCCTCGCACATGATGCCCGCAATCGTTGCGTCGTCGATATCGTGGTTTATGTATGCTATTCTGTCCGCAAGGCGAACGACTCTGCCCTCGAGCGTTACCGCCTGCTCTCCGCTCGTGTGGCGTTCGATGCCGTTGCGAACCTCAAAGGTGAGGTTCAGCCCCTTGCCGTCTTTTTCAAGCACATCAACAACTCTGAGGCTCTGCGTGTAATGCTTGAAGCCCGTGGGACAAACCGCATTGAGCGCTCTCTCGCCCGCATGGCCGAAGGGAGTGTGACCCAAATCATGGCCGAGAGCAATTGCTTCGGTCAGGTCGCAGTTGAGCATCAATGCGCCCGAAATCGTTCTTGCAATCTGTGAAACTTCGAGAGTGTGAGTCAGACGGGTGCGGTAATAATCGCCCTCGGGAGAAAGAAAGACCTGCGTTTTGTGCTTCAGACGGCGAAATGAGCTGCAATGGATTATTCTGTCTCTGTCTCTCTGAAAAACCGTTCTGACGGGGCATTCCTCCTCCGGGCGGAGCCTGCCCCTGCTTGAATCTGCAAATGCGGCATAGGGAGAGAGAATTTCTCTTTCTCTTTTGCAGGTATTTTCTCTGATGCAGTTCATCTTTTTCACCCTTTCAACATCTTATACGCAGAAAATCGGTCGATTCCTGCAAGAAAATTGTGAATATTTTGTTAACATTTTTCCGAGACAGCGATTTCCCGTTAAATATAACAGGCAAGCTGAACGGGCTGCAACGTTGAATCGCCGCAGCCCGCTGATTTTTTACTTTTCGTCGTCATCTTCCTCATTTTCTTCTTCTTGCTTCGGAAGAATTTCAACCTTTATTTTATCGATTCTGCGCTCCTCGATTGACAGAACGGTAAACTTCAGATTCTTATATTCCGCAACGATGGGTTCATCGCCCGTCTCGCTCGGCAGATAACCGAGCAGGCTGATAACAAAGCCGCCGAGAGTGTCATAATCCCCCTCGGGAAGCTCCTCGCCCACAAGCTCGTTAACCTCGTCAAGGTCTGTGATTCCGTCAATGGTGAAGGTTGTTTCGTTTATCTTTTTGATTTCTTCTTCCTCATCGTCATATTCATCCTGAATGTTGCCGACGATTGATTCAAGAACATCTTCAAGCGTAACTATGCCTGCCGTGCCGCCGTATTCATCAACAACAACGGCAAACTGAGTGCGGCTCTCGTTCATCGCTTTGAAAAGGTCTCCGCACGCCTGAGTTTCGGGCACATAAAGAGCCTTTCTCATAACCTTGGCAATTGTCAGGTCTGCGGGAATGCTGTGGCCGACATATTTCAGCAAATCCTTTGCGTAAAGCACGCCGACGATGCTGTCGGGATCATCCTCATAAACGGGAATTCTCGAATAACCGTTTTCAATCGCAAGCTCGGCAACCTCCTCAAGGGAGCGTGTAACCTCAATTGCGGTCATCTCGGTTCGGTGAGTCATTATATCGCCTGCGTCAAGGTCGTCAAATTCAAAGATGTTATCAATCATCTCTTTCTGAGTGTCCTCGATAACGCCTTTTTCGCCGCCGACATCAACCATCATGCGTATTTCTTCTTCGGTCACGTTTTCTTCATCTGCGTTGGGGTCAAAGCCGAAAAGGCGAACCACCGCATTCGTTGAAACCGAAAGAACTTTAACAAACGGCTTCGTTGCCGAGGCAACGAACAGCAGGATTCCGACAACTTTATATGAAATCTTTTCGGGAATCTGCATTGCTATTCTCTTGGGAGCAAGCTCGCCGAGAACAAGCGAAAAATAAGATGTAATAAGGGTAATCAGAATTACCGATACGGCGCTGATAACGCCTTTGGGGATCAGATCGACAACGGCGGTTTTGCACAGAGCGTTTGTCAGCATATCCGCAAAGTTCTGTGAAGCCGAAGCCGAAGTCAGAAAGCCCGCAAGAGTAACGCCTATCTGAATTGTTGAAAGAAATCTGCTTGAATTTTTAGTGAGCTTTACGATTTGCTTGGCTTTTTTGTCGCCCTCCTCGGCAAGCTTCTGCATTTTCGTGTCGTTAAGCGAAATAATGGCAATCTCGCTCATTGCAAAGAAAGCGTTGATAATAATGAGCACAAACAAAAGCAGAATTTTTAAAACTATTGACAGCGCAGGGCCGGGGTCATCCATGTGGGATTTTCTCCTTTCAAATTATGAAAATAATAACAGTGCTTTTATAATATCACAATGAAATAAATATGTCAACAATTCTCAGGTTATCACAAATCCGCTCCCGCCGAGAGCGAAAAGAAAACGGAAACGCAAATCCGAAAAAACAGAGTTTTTCAGGATAAAAACGCCCGAAATCGCCCAAAAACGGCACACGGAGGGTTTTTTGAGAATAAAAGTGCTGACAAATAAACTCCCGTATGATATAATAAATAATATAGAAAAATACCCAAAAAACAATATGGAGCGTAAACTATGCTTTATTTGATTTTATCCGCTGCGGGAGGCGGAAAAACAATCCACATAATGAACCTTATCGAGCAGTTTTCATCATCGGGTAACAGCAGGATAACTCTCATGGTGCCCGAGCAGTTTTCTTTCACCGCAGAAAAGACGATGCTCGGCAGAGTCGGCGCAAGAGCGATGGCGGATATCGATGTTCTTAGCTTCACAAGCCTGGGCGAAAAGCTTATCGGCTCTCCCGCTCTCCACGAGCGCAGGAGGCTGAGCGACCCCGCAAAGGCTGTTCTCATGGCGCAGGCTCTCGAAAGCGTGAAGGATAAGCTCTGCCTTTACGGCAGTCATACGGCTTCAAGGTCGGTCATATCGGAATTTACCGCTCTTTCCTCGGAATTCAAGCAAAATTCGGTTTCGACCGATTCCGTGCGGCTTGCCCTTGCGGGTGCGGAAAACAGCCTTTTGAAAATGAAGCTCAGCGATATTGTCACGGTGCTTGACGCATACGACGCAATGATTGCGGGCAGTTACTTCAATCCCGACGATCTGCTCACCGAGCTTTGCGATATTCTGCCCGAAAACGGTTATTTTGATAAAAGACTTGTTTTCATCGACTCGTTCAGGGGCTTCACCGCTCAGGAATACAAGGTCATTGAGCATATGCTGAGAAAATCGGATGCGGTTTATGTCACTCTCTGCACGGATAACCTTGAAAACAGCGACGACGAAACCGACCTTTTCGCTCACACGAAGCGAACGGCAAAAAAGCTGATTGAAATTGCAAAAAAGAACGGTGCGGCGGTTGCAAAGCCGCAGTATCTTTCAATGAGAAATAAATACAACAATTTTCCGCCGAAAATCACGAGATTTTCCTCTCCCGAGCTTGCGGCTCTTGAAAAGGAGCTGTTTTCGCCCGCTCCCAATGTTTATGAGGATGAATGCGGGGGCATAACGCTCTGCAAAGCGTCGGATATTTATTCCGAATGCGAATATATTGCCTGCACGGCAAAAAAGCTTATCAGAGAAAACGG
This sequence comes from Acutalibacteraceae bacterium, assembly GCA_051881555.1. Taxonomy (GTDB): domain Bacteria; phylum Bacillota; class Clostridia; order Oscillospirales; family Acutalibacteraceae; genus CAG-177. Next base: position 5,619 of record JBJEQC010000131.1, on the reverse strand, counting down.
CTACCGCAGGCGTGACATCGCCGTTATCGCCCGTGACAGCTCCGCATATGAAGCTCCGCTCAGAAGTGCGCTGAGAAAATGCGGAATTTCCGTTTTTGAGGACAGCCGCCAGCCCGTTGACGCTTCTCCCGTTGTTGCCCTGCTGAGCAGTGCGGTTGAAATTGCCGCCTCGGGCTTCAGAACGGAAACTCTCATGCGTTATCTCAAAACGGAGCTTGCGGGCTTCACCACCGAGGAAATATCCGAGGTTGAAAACTACACTTATCTTTGGAAAATCAGCGGTTCGGACTGGCTTCACGAATGGGAGCAGAATCCCGCAGGCTTCGGCGGAGAAGCAGGAGAAGAAGAGCTTTCGGAGCTTGAAAGGCTCAACGCCCTGCGCCGAAGAATTATTTCTCCCCTTTGCAATCTGAGAGACGCCCTGCAGGACACAACGGGAGAAGCCGCCGCAGGCGCAATCTATGATTTTCTTGAAAAAACCTGCGTTGCCGATAATCTCCGCTCTCTCGCTTCCTCGCTTGAAAAGCAGGGAGAAACGGGGCTTGCCCTTGAGCTTGACCGAATGTGGAATGTCGTTATCGATACGGTTGAAAACCTTGAAACGCTCGCAAGAGGACGAAGCGTAACCGCCCAAAGCGTTGCGGAAATGCTCGGCCTCATGCTCGGCACGGAAACCGTCGGCAGTCTGCCGCAGGGGCTTGACGAAATCACGGTCGGCTCTGCGGACAGAATCAGAACCTCCTCTCCCAAGGTCGTTTTCATCGCAGGGGCAAACGACGGCGTTTTCCCCGCCGTTCCGTTCAGCGGCTCCGCTCTGACCGACAAGGACAGACGGAAAATGAGCGAAATGGGGATTGAGCTTTCGGATTTCGGCGAATACAAGCTTGCCGAAGAAAAGCTTATCGCATACAGCGCATTCTGCTGTGCCTCCGAGCGGCTCTATGTATGCTGTCCCGAAAGAAATTCAAAGGGCGAACAGCTTGCTCCCTCTGAGCTTTACATAAAAATCAAGACGCTTTTCCCCGAATGCAAAGAGGTTTTCACCGAACTGCTTGACCGAATGGAATACATTGAGGGCAAAGACCTTGCCTTTGAACAGCTTGCGCTCTCAAAAGCCGAGGGCGGCGCATTCCATGCTTCGCTGAATGAATATTTTTCGCATCAGGAAGAATACAGCGGCAAAATTGAAGCCCTTGAACGGGCATCGGGTGGCAGAGACTTCAGAATCACCGACAAAGAAATTGCGGGCAGACTGTTCGGCAAGAACATGTTTATCTCCGCTTCGAGAGTTGAAAGCTTTTATAAATGCCCGTTCGCCTATTTCTGCCGATACGGCATCAAAGCAATGCCGAGAAAGCCCGCTGAACTTGACCCGCTTCAAAAGGGCAACATAATCCATTATGCACTCGAAAAGCTTCTGACGGATAACAGCCGTGACGAGCTTATCGCCATGAGCAAAGCCGACCTGAGCGAATTTTTCAGAACGCTGCTGACCGATTATCTCATGACCCGCCTTGACGGCGCTCACAGAAGCGAAAGATTCGTCTTTCTTTTCAACAAGCTGATAAGCTCGGTCACTCAGGTTGCGGAAAGGCTGATAAAGGAACTGTCTCTGAGCAGCTTCGTTCCCGTTGATTTTGAGCTGAAAATCGGATCTGACGGCGAGATACCTCCGTATGAGGTTGAAACCGACGGCGGAAAAGTCGTTATTTCGGGCGCAATCGACCGGGTTGACGAAGCGATAATCAACGGCAAAAAATATATCAGAGTTGTTGACTATAAATCGTCGGGCAAGGATTTCGCCCTCAGCGATGTCGTTCAGGGGCTTAACATGCAGATGTTCATTTATCTCTTTACGCTCTGGCAGAACGGCGGCAAAAAATACGGCGAATTCACCCCTGCAGGCGTTCTCTATTATCCCGCAAAGGCTCCCCTTGTTTCAGCCGAAAGAGGCGATTCCCCCGAAAAAGTTGAAGCCGCCCGCCAGAAGAAATGCGTGATGAGCGGTATCGTTCTCAACGATTCCGACGTTATCTGCGCCATGGATAAAAGCGAAAGCGGTCTGTTCATTCCCGTCAGCAAAAAAGGGGACTCTACGGTCGGTTCGACAATCGGTCTTAAACAGCTTGAAATGCTGAAAGAAAAGGCGGATTCAATCCTTGCCGATATGGCGGATTCTCTGCATTCGGGCAGAATTGAAGCCGTTCCCGCATCGGGAAAGAATTACAAATTCACCTGTGATTACTGCGACTATAAATCGGTCTGCTCATATGAGGATAACATTCCCGTGCGTGAGCTGATTGACAGCGACCTTAAAAGCGTTATTGAATCTCTTGAGAAAGGAGGCGAAGCAGATGAAATGGACAAACGATCAGCAGAAAGCGATTGACGCAAGAGACGGCACTCTGCTTGTCAGCGCCGCCGCAGGCTCGGGCAAAACCGCAGTTCTGGTTGAAAGAGTCATAAGGCGGATTTGCGACAGCGAAAATCCCTGCGGAGTTGAAAATCTTCTGATAGTCACCTTCACGAACGCCGCGGCGGCTCAGATGAAAGAGAAAATCTCAGCCGCAATCGGCAAAATGACGGCTCTGAATCCGTCGGATAAACGGCTTCGCCGCCAACAGCTCATGCTCCCATGCGCCAATATATGCACGATAGATTCGTTCTGCATCGGTCTTGTCAGAGAGAACTTTCATGCGCTCGGTATCGCTCCCGATTTTGTTCTTCTCGACGAAGGACGGCTCAGCATTATGAAAATGCAGGCGGTAAATTCGGTTGTTGAGGAGCTTCACAAAAACGCTTCCGAGAGCTTTCTGACCCTCTCGGAGCTTGTCAGCGATTCATCGGGCGACCAAAAGCTGATAGACGCAATTCAGAAGCTTTATAAGCTCTCTCAGGCTTATCCGTTCCCCGAGCAATGGCTTTGCTCTCTTGCGGAGGAGTTTTCAAATCCCCTGCCCGCCGCCGAGAGCAATTGGGGCAAAACGATAAAAGAATATGCGGAATGTCTGCTTGTAAACTGCAAATCGGACGCTGAGCATTGCATTGCCCTGCTTTCACGGGAGCCTGAGCTTGAAGCGAAATACAGACCCGCTTTTGAAAGCGATATTCTGCTTTTTGAAGAAAAGCTTCAAGACCTCTGCCATGATGATTGGGATTCAATCGCCGATTCCTTGAATAATCTTGAATATTCAAGGATGAAATCGGCTCCGAAGGGCTATGAAAGCCCCGTCAAGGATGCTTGCAAAAGCATAAGAGAAACATACAGAAAGAGGTCAAAAACAGAGCTCGGAAAGCTGTTTTCAATCTCCGAAGCCGTCCACCAAAACGATATCAAACGCCTCTCGCCCGTCATCAATGAGCTGGTTAATGCCGTTCTGAGATTCGGTGAAGAATATTCAAGGCTGAAAAACGAAGAAAACGGAGCGGATTTTTCCGACACTCTGCACCTTGCACTGAAGCTTCTCATTGAGCCTGACGGCGACGGTTATAAAAGAACCCCGCTTGCCCTCGGGCTTGCCGAAAACTATGCCGAAATTCTCGTTGACGAATATCAGGATGTAAACAAGGCGCAGGATATGATTTTCAGCGCTCTTTCAAAGGACGAAAGCAACCTTTTCTTTGTCGGCGATGTAAAGCAGAGCATCTACGGTTTCAGACAGGCGATGCCCGAAATCTTTCTTGCCCGCAGAGATTCGATGGAAGAATATGAAAACGGTAACTACCCCGCAAGGGTCACTCTCGGCAAAAACTTCAGAAGCCGCAGAGGCGTTACCGAAACGGTTAATTTCATATTCGGTCAGATAATGAGCAAAGAAGCAGGCGGGCTTGAATACGACAAAAACGAGCGGCTTGAAGCCGCCGCAGATTATCCCGAAAGCTCCGAAGCCGACGCCGAGCTTTGCCTTATTGAAGCGGAAAAAGAGAATTATCTTTCCGCTCAGGCAAAATACGCCGCAGATTATATTGAAAAAGCCGTTTCGGGCGGAATGACCGTCACCGACGGCGGCGAACAGAGAAAAGCCCGCTACGGGGATTTTTGCCTGCTGCTCAGGAGCGTTAAGGGCAACGCATTTGCATTTACCTCCGAATTTGAAAAAAGAGGGATTCCGTTCAGCTGTGAGGCGGGCGAGGTTTTTCTTTCCTCTCCCGAAATAACCTTTGTTATCTCTCTGCTGAAAATCATTGACAACCCCGTTGACGACATTCCCCTGACGGGCGTTATGCTCTCGCCCGTCTTCGGCTTCACGCCCGACGACCTTGCAGAAATGAGAGCCAACGAGCGCAACGGTTCGGTTTATCATTGCCTTGTTACCGCAGAAAACTGCGGTAACAAAAAAGCTTCGGCGTTTCTTGAGAGCATCCGTCAGATGCGGTGCGTTGCCGCAACGGTCAGCGTCGGGGAGCTTGTGCGCAGGCTGATTGAAGAAACGGGAATGCGGGCAATTGTCGGAGCAATGAAAAACAGCGAAAAAAGATTGAAAAATCTCAACAGCTTTATCGACCTTGCAAAGAAATATGAAACCGCAGGGAAAAGAAGCGTTTCGGGCTTCATTCGCTATATCGGCGGAATTTCCGAAAGCGGAGGAAAGATTGAAGCCGCATCTGCGGGAAATGACGGCGGAAACAGCGTTAAAATAATGACCGTTCACAAGAGCAAGGGTCTTGAATTTCCCGTCTGCTTCCTTGTGGGGTGCGAGAAAAAATATAATGAACAGTCTTTAAAAGATGATTTGCTCATTTCTCCCGAAAGCGGAATCGGCATCAAAACAACCGAGGACGGTGCAAAATACAACACTCTGCCGAGGCTTGCGGCGGAAACGGAGCTGAGAAAATCCGCCCGTTCCGAGGAACTCAGGGTGCTTTATGTCGCTCTCACCCGCCCGAAAGAAAAGCTGATCATCACGGCGGCGTCGGAAAATTGGAATAATAAGCTGTGCAAGCTTGCTTCTCTCGTGCGTGACGGCGGCAAAACCGATCCGTTCACCGTCGGCGGGTTCACAAGCTATGCGGACTGCATTGTTTCCGCTCTTATGAAGCATCCCGACGCCCATTCGCTGAGAAATGCGGCGGGTCTGTCTCACGGCGTTGCTCTGCCGTGCGATACTTCACTTAAAGTTAATATTATTCGCCCCGACGGCGAAGCGGGAAACGAAGCTTCGGCAACGGCATGCGAATTGCCCGACCCCGAAATTCTCTCCCGGATAAAAGAGCGGCTCGGCTATGTGTATCCGTTTGAAAAGCTTGACGGAATCGTTGCAAAGCGAATCGCTTCAAAGCTTGACAGCGAGGAAATCGGCGGAGAATTTTTTGCCTCCCGCCGCCCCGCATTTGTCGGGAAAGGCGGTCTGACCCCTGCTCAAAGGGGCACGGCAACCCACCGATTCATGCAGTTTGCCGATTATGAAGCCGCCCGCAGAAGCGTTGAAAGCGAGCTTGAAAGGCTCAAACAGAGCGGAATGCTCACCGAAGCCGAAGCCGCCGCAGTTGACGGTAAATCCGTTAAGGCTTTCTTTGAAAGCGACCTTGCGGCAAGAATCATCAACGCAGAAAAGGTCTATAAAGAATACGCTTTCACCTCTTCAATTCCGCTGAGCGAAATGAACCCCGAGGTTCCCG
>JBJEQC010000130.1:0-3648 GCA_051881555.1 Acutalibacteraceae bacterium | reverse complement strand
ACGAGCCCGCCGTTGCCGCCTATGATCTGCTCAACCGACCGCTGAACAGGGTTGCCGATTGGGAATCAAAGCTTGAAATACTTCAAAAATTCTACCGCCGTCTTTATAAAGCAGTCCGGAGCGTTGACGAGCGTCACATAATGATTTTGCAGGCGGCGAACAGCCTTGATTCTCTGCCGTCATGCGGAGATTTCGGCGACAGAAACCTTGCATTCGGCGTTTATTCGCATTTTCACACCTCTTTTGAAACCGAATCATTGAAAAATCAGATAAAATCGTTCCGTCAGGGCGGAGTACCGTTCATAGTCTGCAAACTGCGCTCCGACGGCGATTATTCAAGAGCGTTGACCTCATTGAATGACATCGGCGTTTCATGGCTTGCGGGCGATTTCAAGGGCAGGGGGCTTAAATCCGCATTTCTTTTCGGCGGAGAAGCCGAAAAAGCCGACCTCGCCTCCGACAGCTACGAAACGATCGGCGAAAAATGGTCAAAGCCGCTTGATACAAAGAATTTTGAAGAAAATGCGGAGTTTGCGGCGGCTCTCAAAGAGGCGTTCCGCTACGGCTCAACCTCGGTTGAACTGCCCGAAAAGCGAAAAAAATCCAAACCGAAAATCAAAGTCAGAGTCGGATATAATGTGGTAGTTGGAAAATAAAATGTTCAAGCCCCCTCGGAATCTCCGAGGGGGCTTCTTTAAGCAATTTTTCTCAGTCAGAGCTTATGCCTGCTCCTGCTGTTTCTTTGCGAAGCACTCGCTGCAGTAAACAGGTCTGTCCTCACGCGGCTTAAAGGGAACTCTTGCAACTCCACCGCAGGAATCGCAGGTAGCTTCGAACCACTCACGCTCGCCACGGGCAGCATTCTTGCGTGCGTCACGGCATGCCTTGCAGCGCTGGGGCTCGTTTACAAAGCCTTTTTCAGCATAGAACTCCTGTTCACCGGCTGTGAAAACGAATTCGTTGCCGCATTCCTTACAGATGAGAGTTTTGTCTTCGTACATTGTTTTTAACCTCGCTTGAAATATTTTTTCGCCCTTGGACGGAATCGCACCGCCACCTTTGTTATACAACGCTCTGCTTTAAGCTACGGGGGCATATTTTTACTCCTTGAGGAGTAATTATTTATTGAGTTTTTTGCGCATCTTTTTTCTGATTCTCTGCAAAGCGTTGTCAACAGCCTTTTTGCTGCAATTGAGAGCTGAAGCGATTTGGGAATAATCGTTGTTTTGCAGGCGAAGATTAACAACCTGCTTTTCAAACTCGGAAAGACCGCTTAAAAGAATATTTTCGAGATGCTCGGATTCATCCATTTCGGTAATTATGTTTGCAGGGTCAGCATCTGAATCGCCGATATCGGCTGTCTCGGGCTCAAACGGCAGGGCGTTTGAGAGAGCGGCGTTTTTGTTGTTAAAATGAACACGCACGGCAGACACGATTCGGTTATGAATGCAGGTTTCGGCAAAGGTGCGGAATCGGATTTCCTTTGAAGGGTCGAAGCTTCTGACAGCGTCGAGAAAGCCGAGCATACCCTCCTGAAGCAAATCCTCGTCGGAAATTCCAACCGTTGCAAAGCTGATTGCTTTTGCTTTTGCAATCGGGGTAACGGCTGAAATCAGGAGAGCCATTGACTCATCATCGCCGTTTGCGGCAAGAACCGCAAGCTCCTCCTCGGTCGGTAAATTTTTCTGATTCGGCACTTCACTATACCTCTCTGAATCCTCTTATAAATAATAATAATCTAATTATTGAAATTTGTCAACAACTTTTTACGGCAAATGGGAATTTTTTTTAGTGAATAGTTACTAAACGGCGAAAGAAATCAACATATTGTGCTTTTTGCGGAATTAACAACGGCACATTTTCGGTTTTTCCCGATCGGAATTAACAAAGAAATAATAATTCTCTATCGAACAAAAGCGAATCGGCGGGTTTTCTGCCGATTTTTCGTTATTCTCTCAGGCAATATTTTATCTGTAATAAAGCCGATTGAGGATAAAAAAATAAGCTTTGGGGGTGAAAAAATGAATGAAAAAACAAGAAAAAGATGGCGGCTTGTTGCCCTGCTCACGGCGGATCTGATCCTGCTGATTCTGATTTCAACCTGCGTTTCGCTCAGAGCGCAGGCGGTTCGGCTCGGCGACAGCGGGGAAAGAGTTGCCGCAATCCAGCGGATTCTGAGCAGATTCGGAGTGTATCAGGGCGAAATCAACGGTCGGTTTGACCTTGCGACACGGCGGGGAATAAAAACATTTCAGCAAAAAAACGGGCTGAATGTCAGCGGAGAAGCGGACGGTGAAACGCTGAAAGCTCTTGGGCTTGACTTAAAATCAAACGGCGGCTTGTTTTCGGTTCAGGCAGAAATTCTTGCCGCTTTTATTCAGAAGAACTCGGGCGGAAGTTACACCGAAATGCTCAGTCTTGCCCTGAAAACTCTCAGCGAAGCGGGCAATTTGACGCTTTGTCAATACATTATTAATATAGACCCCGGATTTGCCGAATATGCCGTTTCATCGGAGCCTTCATCGGGCGCGTTCTCGGCGGCGATTCAGGCAATAAATATCGATATGCTCAGCAAAGCCCGATAGTGAATAAAAAGCTCCGCTGTCGTTTCAGGCATCGGAGCTTGGATTTTATTCTTCGCTGTTTTCTGCCGCCTCGGATGCGGCTCTTTCTTTTTCTTTTCGGCGGCGGATTGCCGCACGGCAGCGCATGATAGTCCAGAGAACAACCAAAAGCTGCATAATGGCAGCCGTAATGAAGATAAAATTGAGGGATTGGCTCGAAAACGAGGCTTTAAGGCTGAACGCAAGCGACCATATCAGGGCGCTGACCGTTCCGAATCGGGCGATTTCACCCCACCAGAGATAGCTGAAAACGATGAGCGGAATAAACGAAACGGGAACGGCATAAAGAAAGATAAGCCATGTTTTGATTGAATCAATGCCGAAAATTCTGATTAAGAAGAAAATTACGGATGCAACCAAAAAAACAAGCCCGACCGACAGTAGGGGAATGATGATTCTGTTTGTGAGATAAGGCTTTTTCTTCTTGCCCGAGGGCTCGCCGCCGCTGATAATGTCGTTGACGGTGACGCCGTAAAGCTCGGCAAGCTTCTGAAGAACGATGATGTCGGGCAGGCCGTCGCCACGCTCCCATTTGGAAACCGATTTGTCGGAATATGTCAGCTTTTCACCGAGCTCAGCCTGGGTCATGCCGCTCGCTTTTCTCAAAGCGGTAAGATTCTTGGCGATGTTTGATTTGAGCTGTTCGTCTGTCATATCGGTTTGCTCCTTTCCGAGGATTATTATATGTCTGTTTAATTAAGAAAAACGCAGGGAAATACGGATTTTATTTGAAATGAAGAAATGAAGTGTGCCTGCGGCACATTAAGGTAGGGGCGACCCTGTGTGGTCGCCCGTTTTGGCTTGCTTCACAAAAGCTGATTGTCTCTTTAGCCTCCCTCTTGAGGGTGCGGGTTGCCGGTGGCAACCTCTGAGCGTAAGCTCAGAAGCACCGACCGAGGCGGCAGCCGAGACGGTGGATTTTGCGAAGCAAAAGACGGAGGGAGTAAAAAGAAGATACGATGATTTTTGTTGCTCCGCAAAAGCTGATTAACTCCCTCAGGCGCTATGCGCCAGCTCCCTCCCG
>JBJEQC010000129.1:0-3673 GCA_051881555.1 Acutalibacteraceae bacterium | reverse complement strand
ACAATGTCTCCCCGTTCCGCTTGCTTTTTATAACCGAAAATGGTATAATTAACCCGCTAAAGTCAAAACAGAAAGCAAAGGTGACGGAAAATGAGGAAAATTACCAACATCAACTCAGATTGGAGCTTCACGAAAGACGGAGTTACCGAGCAGATTTCTCTGCCGCATACCTGGAACGGTATTGACGGTCAGGGCGGCGCCGAGAATTATTACAGAGGCCGCTGTGTCTATGAAAAAACTCTCGGTGGGTTTGAGGGCAAAACTTTTATTGAAATCAACGGAGCTAACACCGTCTGCGAGGTTTTCGTTAACGGCGTTTATATCGGCAGCCATGAAAACGGCTATTCAATGTTCCGCTTTGAGATAACTGATTTTCTCAAGCCCGATGAGAACGATATCAGAATAATTGTTGATAATTCTGAAAACGAATTTCTTTATCCTCAGATGGCGGATTTCACTTTCTACGGCGGAATTTACCGTGATGTCAACATCATCAGCGGCGTTTCAAAGTCGCATTTCGGTCTGCTTGACATGAGCCGCTGCGGAATGTATATAACCCCCAAGGCTGACGGCAGAGTGTTTGTTAAAAGCTATGTTGAAGGCAGCCGGAATGGTTTGAAAAAAGAATTTATCATCACCGACGCCGAGGGCAATCAGGCGGCAAAAGCCGAGTGCGACGCCGACACCGAGGCGGTAAAGCTTTTTGTTGATGAGCCGATTCTCTGGAACGGAATGGAGAATCCTTATCTTTACACCATGACCGCAAGGCTCATTGATGGCGGCGAGGTCATTGACGAGGTCAGCGATAAATTCGGTTTCCGTGAGTTTTATTTTGACAGCGAAAAAGGCTTTTTCCTCAACGGAAATCACCTTAAATTAAAGGGCGTTTCAAGGCATCAGGATTGGGAAAATATCGGCAATGCACTGACAATAAAAGAACATAAAAAAGATATCGAGCTTATCAAGGATATCGGCGCAAACTCAATCAGACTTGCCCATTATCAGCATGACAGCAAGTTCTATGACCTTTGCGACAAAGAAGGATTCCTTGTCTGGGCGGAAATTCCCGTTATTTCGAGATTCAGCAAGAAAAAGCAGGAGCAGGCAAAGTTCATGCTTGAGGAGCTTATCAGGCAGAATTACAATCACCCCTCGATTTTCTGCTGGAGCATAGCCAACGAAATTTCAATCGGCGGCGCAACTGCGGGAGTTGCGGCGGGCATCAGGGAGCTTAACGATATCGCTCATTGCCTTGACTCAACAAGACCTACCGCGTCGGCTCAGGTTACCTTCAGCTCGATGAATTCAAAGCTCAACGATATCCCCGATATTCTCGGCTACAATCAGTATTTCGGTTGGTATGTCAAGACCGTTGACGGCATTGACGAATGGCTTGATAAATTCCACGAGAAAAGACCCGAAATCAAGCTTTGCATTTCCGAATACGGCGCAGAGGGCGTAACAACCCTGCATTCATCGGAACCCGTTCAGGGCGATTATTCAGAGGAATATCAGGCTTTCTATCACGAGCATTATGTTAAGGCTCTTTCGGAGAGAGACTGGCTCTGGGGCTCTTATGTCTGGAATATGTTTGACTTCGGCTCGGCAATCCGCAACGAGGGCGGAGTTCGTGGCAGAAACAACAAGGGTCTTGTGACGATTGACAGAAAAATCAAAAAAGACGCTTATTATGTTTATAAAGCATATTGGTCAGATAAAAAATTCGTTCATATCGCAGGCGAAAGATTCGTTGACAGACCGACGGGCGAGCAGAAAATCAAGGTCTATTCAAACTGCCCCAAGGTCACTCTGACCGTCAACGGCGAGAGCACCGAGCTTGAGGGCGACAAGATTTTTGAATTTGACGCCGTTATCAAAGAGGGCGAAAATCTCATAACCGCAAAATCGGGCAGATGCTCTCACAAAATCACCGTTAACGGAACCGACATTCCGAATCCCGACTATGTTCTGCCCGAGGGCGGCGAAACCTTCGTCAGAAACTGGTTCTCATCGGATGACGAAATCAATCCCGAAAATCTTTCGCTTAACGACAGCCTCGGGGATATTCTCTTCAATGACGAGGTTCAGAAGCTTATCAAGAATCATGCTCACATAACGCTTGATTCTCCCGCATTAAAGCCGCTGGGCAAAATTCCTCTGAAGCCCATCAGCAAGCTTGCTTCAAAGCTCGGAGCGGGTGAGGTTATATCAATGGCTAATCAGTTCCTGCAGACAATTGAAAAAGATAAGAAATAAAAACAGCCGCCGAATTCCGAAAAACGGAGTTTGGCGGTTTTTGCTTTTTTCGTAACACATTTAATATCGCCTACATAATATGGCAATGAAAGCGGCTGAAAATCAACGCTTCAATCCTTCAAAAGGAGGTCAGATTATGGGTTGCGGATGCAATAACAATTGGTGTCTTTTCATCATCCTTATTCTTCTCTTCTGTAACGGCGACTGCGGTATGTCTTGCGGCGGCGCAAGAGGCGGAGACTGCGGCTGTGGGTGCGGCTGCTAAAACCCGTTAAATCTCAGCAAGGATATCCGCCGCCTCCCTCTGCGTCAAACCGCCGGGGGAGGCGGTAAAATTCTTGGGTATTACGCTCTGCCAGCGCAGGGCGTATTTTTCTGCTTCCTCTTTGCTTATTGAAATTCCCGAAAGGTCGGTCAGTGAGGCAACAACGGCTTTGACAGCCTCGGCATTGTCCGTCATCCTGACGAAATCGGCAAATTTTTCGGGCGTAAATGCGGCACAGCGGTCAATGAACGGCGCAAAGAATGCAGCGCAGGCTTCGCCGTGAGGAACGCCGTAATTCTCGGTCAGAACATAGCCGAGCGGGTGAGGGAACGCAGTTCCGCAGGTGTTGATGACAAGCCCTGCATAAATTGATGAATAATAGAGCGGTTTTCTGAGATCGGGGTCAACGGAATCGGATTCCGAAAGCGCTTTCAGACAGCGGTAAAGCTCGGGAATACATTTTTCCGCAAAAAGGCGGACAGCCCCTTTGCATTTGGGCGTGAAAAAGCCCTCAACCGCATGAGCAAAAGCGTCAAGAGCAGTTGATACGGTTGATTTCCGGGGCAGGGATCGGGTGTATTTCGGGTCGCAGAACGAAATCGACGCATAGCAGTCAGCCCCCGAAATGCTCTTTTTTCTGCCTGTTTCGTCGCTTGTCAGAACGGCGACGGAGGTGACCTCGCTGCCCGTGCCTGCGGTTGTGCCTATGAGCGCAACGGGCAGGGGCTTTGAAGAATATTTTCTCAAATAAATATCCATGGGCACAAGCTCGGGATTTGAAGCATAAATTGCAATCGCCTTGCATGCGTCAAGAACCGAGCCTCCGCCGATTCCGAGGATGAATTCCGCCCCGTATTCCCTTGCGGCACAGCCTGCCGAAAAGCAAGAGGAAACAAGCGGATTTTCGCTGATTCCGTCAAAAACTGCATATGAAATTTCCTGAGATTCCAAAGCCGAAACAGCGTCACCGAGAGCCCCGCTCAGCTTTGCGCTGTTTTTTCCTGTCACAACAAGACATTTTTTGCCCAATTCGGCAAGTAAAGCGGAATTTTCCGCAACGGCATTATCTCCCCAAACGCATTTTACGGGCATATAAATCTGTTCGAACATAACAGTCACATCCTTAATCCTTGATATGGCAATTTTACCATA
>JBJEQC010000128.1:0-3692 GCA_051881555.1 Acutalibacteraceae bacterium | reverse complement strand
AACATCAGGAATCAGCGCTTTCGGTTCTGATCAGCAAAGCCTGTTTCGGCTTTACTTTGATATGGATTTCCGAATCGGTGATTTCCGCTTTGCTTTCTTCTTTCAGCCCGTCCGGCGTGATTTCAAACACGGTTGCGGCTCCGCTTTTCGTGCCTACTTTTCTGAATCCGTCAAAGCCGTTTTCGCTGTATGCGAAATAGCTGTTGCTTTCGTGGATATACGGAATAAACAGTTCGTTTTCATATTTGATTGTTTCGCCGTTCTGCTCAATGCGGCGGTGACGGCGGAAAGTGGTTATTCCGTCGGAAAATTCACAGCGTTTATTCATCAGATGACCTTTCAATGCAAGGCGTTTATGGGTGCAAAGAAAATGAAACGGAACCTGATAGGTTGCAAATTCTTTGATAAAATCATCAACCCAGTCGGAATTGGATTTGATGATAATATCCTCGCCATGCATATTGCCGTAGAACAGGCTGTTAAGTCTTTTCTCTCTGAAAATACCTCCGCAGTAAAGCTGTGGGGGAATGTCGAGCAGCTCTTTGTTTGTCATGCGGTAGCACCACCAACTGAGCGGTATCAAGCCCAAGGTATCCATGGGATAACGCTTGAAATGGTCTCTCGGCAGTCCGAAAATAGGTTTGTTCGGCAGAGTTTCGCTTTCTTTATATGTAAACTCCGAGGTGATATCAATTCCTTTTGATTTGACATATTCAATCATTTTGCGCCTTGCATTCTGCATTTCCTTTATGCTGACAAAGGGAGCATAATTCTTGTAGCATTGGAAGTTGTCAACATGGATTGTGCCCGATTCGGCAATAAACGGGAAGGTTTCGATAAATCTGTCAAACTGACGCTTGAAAAGCCCCGATTCCCAATATCCCTTGTGACAGGTTTTGTAGCATTTTCTGCCGTTGTATTTTTCAATGGCGTGGGGATTGCCGTTCCTTTTCCTGATGAGCGCACCGGCTTTGACAAAATCGTTAAAAGAGGGTGCGTTGTCATAAGCGTCATTGAAATTGATATGAACGCTGATGACGGAATTGTATTTTTTTGCTTCATCCGAAAGCCATCTGAAGCTGTCCCAAGCGGTATTATCCCGAGGCCTTTTCAAAGCTTCGTTAACTTCAAAAAAGTCGGGATATTTGTCGTCATGCCCGAGATACTGCCAGCCGACGAGATAATATATTTTCTTTATGCCCGGGGTCATGCTGTCGATTTGTCGGATATACGGCAGGGCTTCTTCAAAGGTCATCAGCACATGGCTTTTTCCGGGAATGTTCTTTTCGGGGTAAGCCATTCCCAATTTCATAACCATACAGCGGGAATAATCATAGTTGAATTTCAAAAGCTTTTTCATTTTAAATCCTCCGTTGAATGATACCGATTGAAGTATAGCACATCTGAAAGCGTTTGGATTTCGAAATCATGCCGAAAAGCTTAGAAAAACAATCATAAAATCATTTCGCAAAAAAGCTGAATATCAAAAGGCAGTTATAAATTCAAAGCCCTGACGGAAATTTTAACCGTCAGGGCGCTTTCGTTATCAGAATTTCAGCTTGCGGAATTTGCCGGGCGAAATGCCCTCGTTTTCCGTAAAAAAATAGATAAAATTCGATTCGCTGTTGAAGCCGATTTCATATGCAATTGAGGCAACCGTCATGTCGGTTATCTGAAGCAGATATTTTGCTCGGTTAAGCCTTGAAATGAGAATAAAATCATAAGGTGAAAAGCCCGTCTGCTGTTTGAAAACTCTTGAAAAATGAGAGGTGCTCATGTTCGCTATCTTTGCGAGCTGACCGACCGTCAGATTTTCGTTCAGGTTTTCGGCGATGAATTCTTTTATTTGATTTATGCTGTCCTCATAACTGCTTTCGCCCTTGCTTTTCATGCTCTGAGGGTTGAGAAGCTCGGCAAAGAGCTTGTAGATATCAAGCGACATGCTTAATTCCGTCGGAGGATTGTCGCTGCTGATGCCGTTAAATATTCTGAACAGCAGCTTTTGAACATGCTGAACGTCCTTGCATTTAATAAGATTACCCTCGCTTTTTTCGATTTCTTCAAACAGCTCAAAAGAGTTGCCGCCGCTTATGTGAATCCAAATTGATTCAAAGCTGCTGTCGGTGTAGTATTCATGGGGCTTGAAGCAGTCGAGAATGACGGTGTCGCCCGAGTGAGCCGTAATGTGCTTGCCGTCTTTTATGTAGGTGAACGAACCGCTCAGGATATGAGTGATAAGCAGGCTGTTGTAGTTTTCTCTTTTAAGGTGATAGCCCTTAACGCAGTAAAAGTGGCCTGCGCTTATCGGATAGAAATACAGCTTTTTGGCAGTTTGAGACGGCGAGGAAAAATATACTTCGGATTTTTCAAGAACACCTGTTTCGTTCGATTTCATAACAGCATTATCCTTTATGATAGGATTTCTAAATTATCGGGTTGTTTTTCGCAAGCAAAATCGGTAAATTCATTATATAATTAAACTGATAAAATGTCAATTATTAAAGAACCGAGGTACAAGGCTTGAAAACTTTTGCAACATATTTTCAAAACGACAAAAAAGAACCGCTGAAATACGGCGAAATCAATCTTATCAATCCGCCCCGTCAAAGACTCAGGGGAGAAGAAAAAAAGAGCGGAACAGAAGCCGTGCCCGTTTTCTGCGGCTTTTGCGGAACGGACTTTGAGCTGATGAAAATGGGTCGCAGCGGCAAACTCAGCCCGAAGTTCCCCGAGGGCGAAAAGAGACTTATCAACGGGCATGAGGGGGTCGTGTGGGTGCCGAGTGAAAACCGCTTTGCAATCGTCTTAATAAGAGGCGGCGACAGCTTTGACCCGACACGCTTCACCGAGGACGAAACATATTTTGAATACGGCTGTGACGGTGCTGACGGAATATTCTGCGACAAAGGCTATTTCAACCCCGATATGCTGCTGCGTCTGCCGAAAAAGTATGAGGGAATTGCGAAACTGCCGCTGTCTCTTGCAAAAAAGCTGGTGTTCTCCGACCCATACGCCTGCGCCGTTTTTCAGCATGAAAGAATGTGCGACATCGGCGAAGCGCAGAATTTCAGAGTTGAACTTGCCAAAGAAAAATGCAACGAGCGAACCGCCCGAAAAAGAGCAGTTGAGAGCACTTTTGAGCGTGTAGTTATTTTCGGTCTCGGCACAACAGGACTTTTCATCGGCGACCAGATAAGAAGAAATCACCCGGAAGCAAATATCCTTTTTGTTGCCCGAAGCGATGAAAACAGTAAGAAAGCATTGTTTGTGAAAAACGAGCTTTCCTGCGATTATCTTTCCTCGGGCGGCATGAGCGAAGAAGAAACCGCCAACGCAATCAGGCAGAAAATCGGAGGAACGGCAACTGTTTTTGTCGGAACGAGCGGAACCGAGGTTGAACACCGCATCGCTTTTGAACTCGGCGTTCTCGGCTGCAACGGAATCTATAACAGCTTTTCGTTAGGTCCAAAGGTGACCTTTGACACAATGCCGTTCGGCTTCAAAAATCAGGTTATTCTCTCGTCAATCAATTTTACGCAAAAGCACATGGAAACGGCAATTGAATTGCTTTGCGAAAGCAAGTTTGACCGACTTGTTGAGCTTATCGATAAGGGCGAATTTTGCAATAATCCGATTGACGCTTATGAAAACAAAATCTATTCCAAGGGTGCGCCGCTGAAAACGGCGGTCAT
>JBJEQC010000127.1:14035-16183 GCA_051881555.1 Acutalibacteraceae bacterium | reverse complement strand
GGCAATAGCGGACCGTGTTGCCGTACTGCGGGAGTTGCTTTGCGTTATTCACCATAAAACGCATATTGTCATGCGAATAAATATACTGATAAGTGCAGTTGTTGCTGTAGGAATCGAAGTCAACGCTCATGCCGTCGCCGACATTTTTCTGCCCCGCAATTTCGCAGTTCTGAATCGTGCTGTTTTTGCTTCCCCAGAACCACATCGCCGCCGTATAATAGAGCACCTTTCCGTTTTCATCAACGCCTTCTCCCTGACAGCAATCGATGGAACGGCAGTTTGTAACAAGCGCTCCGTCGCAGATGCCGACAACAACGGCTTCGGCATCCATATCGTGAAAATAGCAGTCCTCAACGAGCGTTCCCTCGTTAAAGATAAATTCAATTTCATCTTCTCTGTCTTTCCAAGGGTCCTTTCCCTCTTTCCATGAGCCCCAGAGAATAACTCCGTTTCCGCAGTCATACATCTCACAGCCCGTTACGGTCAAATCCTGAACGGGATAATTCGAGCGTGCGGGAAGACCTTTGACCATTATGCAAGCCCTCGCCGAAGCGGCTCCGTGAGTGAAATCGTCCCTTGATGTTACGGTGTAATTCTGCATGTTATGAAATGTAACATTCTCAACAGAAACCCCGACGGACTCCTTTTCAAGCGTATCTATCCATATTCCTCCGCCGTTGGGAGCGATTATTTCAAGATTTGAAACTTCAACATAACTGCAATCGAAAAGCCGCAAGACTTCCGTTCGGTTATCCGTTTTAAGCAAAGGCTTTGCGCCCTCGCCGTAAGATGAAATCATTATCGGGCTTTCCTCCGTTCCCGAGCAGGTCAGAGTCAGCTCGCAGTCATAAATTCCGCCGCACTTAAAGAGAATTCTGTCGCCCGCTTCAAGAATGAGATTTGAAAGGTTTGCGGTTGTTTTCCACGGGTCATTTTCGCCCGCACCCGCCGAATCGTCGCCCTCCGAGCTGTCAATGTAAAAGGTTCTGCCCTCTGCCGCCTGAGCAAAAGGAACGACCGATACCACGGAAAAAACAATGAGAACCGACAATAAAAGCGAAATGAATTTTTTCATCTTTCTGCCTCCGTTTGCAGTTTTTTACATTTTCAGAATAGCACTAAAAAAGAATAATGTCAATTAATTTGCGTTTAAGTGCCTGATTTTTAATCAAATTAAGGAGAATTTTATTTTCGGTATTGAAAAGCGCTCCCGCCGGATGATATAATTCCGATGACAGCAAAATTTCGGAGGTTTAGCATGGATAATTTCAGGCTTGGCGCTTCTTACTATCCCGAATGGTGGAGCGAGGATGAATGGGAAGAAGATTTTTCAAAAATGGAGGCTCTCGGCTTCAATGTTGTGCGAATGGGCGAATTTGCATGGAGCTGGTTTGAGCCGAGAGAGGGAGAATACAATTTTGAACCGATGCTCCGTGCGCTCGACTGCGCCGAAAAGCACGGAATCAAGGTTATAATGGGCACAACCACAGCGGTCTGCCCCGCATGGCTTTATAAAAAATACCCCGAGGTCAAGGGCGGCAACGAAAAAGGGCATTACGACTTTGGAGGCAGAAAGGGACAGTGCCTTTCAAGCCCGATATTTCTTGAATACTCCGCAAGGATAACCGAAGCTCAGGCAAAGGCTCTCGGCAATCATCCCGCAATAATCGGCTGGCAGCTTGACAATGAGCCGGGCTTCCCGTTCAACGATTTTGACCCGTGCTGTACCGACGGCTTCCGCCTGTGGCTCAAAGAAAAATACGGCACTATCGATAAGCTCAATGAAGCCTGGTGCACGATGATGTGGTCGAATGTATATAACGGCTTTGACGAGATTGATATCCCCGTCAACGCCTGCGAGGGCGGTTGGACAAACGAAATCCGCCTTGACTACAGAAAATATTTTTCGTTCACTTTTAATCGGCTTTTAAGAATGGAAGCGGAGATAGTCCGCCGCCATTCGCCGAACCGTTTTCTCTATACCAACTGGCCGGGTGCAAACTGGTCGGTCAACTGCTTTGAGGGCAGCGAATATCTTGATTATGCGGGCTGGGATAATTATGTCGGTCAGCCCAACGGCGAAAACTACCGTGTTCAGCTCAGAGCAAGCATGGAGCACAGCTTTGACCGCCGTCTCTCCTGCGGAAA
>JBJEQC010000127.1:11050-13935 GCA_051881555.1 Acutalibacteraceae bacterium | reverse complement strand
GAGCATTATCCTAAATTTGCAAAATCAAAGACCGTTTCAGAGGTTGCCGCATTGTATTCCTATGAAAACAGTTGGGGAACCGAGGGCTGGGTTGTTGACGGCCCGTATGACGAGGAATTTTTCAACGCCTACGGCGGTTTCAAGAATAAGCTTGCGACAAATGTTGATGTTATCGGGATTCGGGACGATTTGTCGCCATATAAAGTGATTGTTATTCCGAATCACAGAATTACCACTCCCGAACAGGCAAAAAAGATTGAGGATTATGTCAGAAACGGCGGAATTGCCGTTATGAACACGGAATGCGGCACGAGAGACGAATTCAACCGCATGAGAGAGATGCTTGAACCGGGACTTTTTGCCGATTTATGCGGAGCGAAGGTCACGGAAAACATATCTGCGGCAAAGCTTGAAAAGCAGACGGGAGAACCTGCCGAGGTTGAGTTTCCCGACGGAACAAGAGCGAAAATCAACGAAAAACTGTTCCGCTTAAAGCTTGGAGAAGCAAAAGCGGCAGCGGTTTTCACAAGCGGCAGGCTGAAAGGCACTCCCGCCGTCACAATCCGCAGATACGGCAAAGGCTATGCCGTGCTTTATGCAACCGACGGCAACGGTGTTTATTTTTATGAGGCTCTCGCTCAGCTGATTAAAAACGAATTTTCAATAAAGCCGCTCATCGAAGCTGACGACGGAATCATTGTTTCATCCCGTCTGTGTGATGATAAAGAATATATTTTCGCAGTCAACATGAAAGACCGCCCCGTGTGCATCAGGCTTGAAAACGAAATGAAAGACGAGCTGACGGGCAAAACTCTCGGCGGTTCGGTTACGCTTGACGGCTATGATGTGCTTATGCTTGAAAAGAAAATATAAAATATAAAAAATTAGCAGAGGATGCGTTTTTCGGCGTCCTCTGCTGATTTATTATTGAGTATCATGGCGGTCAAGAATAACCAATCCGCTTTCACGGGCTTTGACCGCAAGCTCGGTTCTTGAACGGAAGCCCGTTTTTTCAAGCATTGTCTGAATATAGTCACGCACGGTATACTGTGACATTCCGAGCCGCTCTCCGATGGCGGCGTTTGTGTCGCCGCTCGTCAGCTCACGGAGCACTTCAAGCTCACGGTCGCTGAAATCGCCGCTGTCGGTTATCCCGAAGCTGACAACGGGTGTTTTGTCGGGATAAACCGATTCGCCTGCCATTGTTCTGTCCATAATCTCCAGAACGGTATGTTCGTCGGTTTCCTTGTACCAGAAGCTGTCTGCTCCCGCTTCTCTTGCCCGCTTAATGAACGAAACCTCGGGCATGGAGGTGACAATAATTATTTTTATCTTGGGATATTTCGATTTTATTCTTTTTGCCGCTTCAAGCCCGCTGGAGTTCATGGCGGTGCAGACATCCATCAGAATAAGATCGATTTCAGACTTTTCGCAGTAAATATCCGCCATGTCGGCGTTTTTTATTGAATGAACAAGGCTGTATCTGCCGCTTGATACGATAATCGATTCAAAAAGCTGTCTCGGCATCGCCTGATCTTCAACAACCATAACATTAATCACCGAACAGCGCCTCCTTTTCGGGAATTTTCAGTTTCAGAATAAATCTCGGTGCGGAGCTTATCTGCATTTCTCCTCCCGCATTTTCAACCTTGCGGCGAAGATACGAAAGCCCTCCGCCCTCAACCACCTTTTTGTCGGGAGGAACGCCGTCATTTTTATATTCAATGATATAATAAGCTCCGTTTTTCTCAACGCTTATTTCAAGATTCTCTGCCTTGGCATGATGAGCGGCATTCGTCAGGCATTCTCTCGCCCCGCTCATAATAAATCTCATTATTCTGCTGTCGTTTTCGGGAATTTCTCCCTTGACCGTCAGAGTAATTCCCATGAGCGACGCGGCTTCATAAAGCTCGTCGAGCGAGCTTTCCTCGTCCTCGCCGTCAGATTCGTTTCTTAAAAGCGAAACGCTGCTTCTGAGAATATTGAGCAGAATTTTTGTATCAACTGCGGCTTCGCCCTGCTCGATATAACGCTTTGAAGCGAGCAGTGCCTTGCCGAGGCTGTCGTGAATGCTGACCTTTGCGGCAAGTATTTCTTTCTCTCTCGTTATATCCGCTATGGTTTCGCTGTAGTATTCAAGGCGGGCGTTAACCTGAGACAAGCCCTCGTTATATTCCTGAAGCTGACAGCTCAGAGCGTATTGCTCGGTAATGTCTGCGGCGGTTATTTCGTAAATTTTTCTGCCGTCAACCGTCATTTCGTTTCTGCCAAAGCTTCTGACTTCGCCGTCGGGCAGGCGTATTATCGGCTTCTCGCCTTTCGTTACCGCATAGCTTCCACCGACGGTTTCTCCGTTTGTCAGGCTGTTCCAGAATTCCGAGCCGTCAAACAACGGGCGACCCGTTATGATGCGGCAAAAATCATCCATTCTGTGATTGACAAGCTTGGGTATGCCGTTTTCATTGCAGCAGCAAAGTCCCGTCGGAAGCTTGTCAACGCCCTCTTTGATTGACATGGGAGTTATGTTATTCTTTCTCCATCTGCCCGAAAGGATAAACAGGACGCAGGAGAGCGCCGCCAGAACGAGCAAGGCCGAAACAACAACAAAAGCGGGCAGAGAATTTGCAAAATCATAAACAGATAACAAATAATATTCACCGTCTTTGACTCCGTGACCGCCTATCAGAACAAGAAGGCTCAGAAACGACGCCGCAAACAGCGCATAAGGAAAAATCGAATTGCGCATTTTAACCTTATAAATCGAACAAACGATGACGCAGTAAAGATCTGCCGCCATAACGATGTTGTAGGCGGTAATAATCAGCGCAACATACAAGTCGGGCAATTCAAAAAAGGTTCTCATTTTCCGTCACCGCCTTTCGGCA
>JBJEQC010000127.1:0-10950 GCA_051881555.1 Acutalibacteraceae bacterium | reverse complement strand
ATACAAGTCGGGCAATTCAAAAAAGGTTCTCATTTTCCGTCACCGCCTTTCGGCAGAAAAAGCGTTATGAACCGTGTTCCGTCCTCGCTGACGGAGCGCAGTTCCCCTTTTGCTTTTTTAATTCTGTCACGGAGCTTTTCGGGCAAGGTTAATTCAAGCTCGCAATCCGCCGTTATTATCATAACAAACGCTCCGTTTTCTTCCGACAGATTTGCCATAACCGCCTCAAGGCCCGGCAGAAAGGCTTCAATCACCGCCTGCCAAAGGTCAAAGGCTA
Organism: Acutalibacteraceae bacterium; assembly: GCA_051881555.1. GTDB lineage: Bacteria > Bacillota > Clostridia > Oscillospirales > Acutalibacteraceae > CAG-177. The sequence continues at coordinate 10,673 of JBJEQC010000127.1, read as the reverse complement.
TCAGCACATTTTCGGAGCTGACCGAAAATTCTCTGTCGCAAAAGACGCTGCCCGGAGCACCGTAAAGCTTCAGATATTCGGCGGACTCCTTGATGCTGAGATAAAGCTCTCTGACATCGAGAATTTCCGCACCGTCGGCAATCAAAGTCAGATTCGCCCTGCGCTTGATATAGCAGATAAGCACGCAGATAAGCGGCATATTGCGGTTAAGGCTGCCCTCATTGCCGATAAGCTCCGCAATTCTGTCAAGCTGAGGCTTAACCAGAACGGAAATCGAGTCGTAGAGCCTGTTCTGTTCTTCAATTCTCGCCTGTTGCTCTTTTAAATCCGCCTCGGCTTTGAGCAGACGGCTCTTTTCGTTCAGTCTCTCGCCCATTTCGACAAGCTCGTCGATAATTTTATTGACCGCAGAAATATCGTCAGTCCAGAAGATGTTTCCGCCGCTGACAGCTTTTGAATGCAGGAGAGTGTCTTTGTCGATATAAACGGGTTCTTTAACCGCAAGCTCCATCTGCTCCCCCGTCAGAGGAACGGCGTTTTTGGAGCTGTAAACAACCCTGCCGCCCGAATCTGCAATCTGAACGGCGGCGCTTGAATTTGAAATAAAGTCCCTGTAGCCCGTGTTTGAGGGCAGCAAACCTATTCTGATACAGCTTTCAATAACCGCAATAAAGATGAAGCAATGCGTTTCGGGGACATTAAAGGGCATATTTGAGCCTTTAACGCTGAGCAGAATTATGTAAGCCGTGCCGAGGGCAAGCCAGAACACGGGAACCATCCGGGCTTTTTTATTGACCGCCTTGCACTTATAGCTCAGCAAGCCGACGGCGGCAAAAATCCAGAAATAAATCCAGACAGCAACCGCATAAAACAGCGGGCCGTAGCCGTAATCGCTGTTCCAATTTTCAAAGCCGGGATTAAATCTGAATGCAAGCTGATGGAAGTCGTTGGTCAGTATTCCGAGGAGCAAAACCCCTGCGGCAACGAAAAGCACAATATAAACCTTTGACAGCCTGCTTTCTTCCGTTTTGCCGACTCTGTCCGCAACGGCAAAGGCAATCAGCGGAGCGAAAAGCTGGGGCAGATAATACAGATACCAAAGATATCTGCCGGCAATTTCAATTTCGTTAAAATATCTGTATTTGCAGGTTCTGACAAATATATAGAACATCATCAGCAGAGAGAGCGCCGTTATCATCGCTCTCATTTTTTTTGAAAGCAGGCTTCTCTGCGTGTAAATCATCCACCAGATTATTATGCCGATAAAAACCGCATTTGTCAGCACAAATATGAAATCTTTGATATCGGGAGCTTTGAATTCTGATATTTTCAGAATCCCCATCAAGAAGAATAATACAAGAGCCAAAGCGGCAGGGAATCTGTCCTTCGGTTTTATTCCTTTCACGGGCGCACCCCCTCTGATTTCGGATTATTTCTTATTATTTCTCAGAAAATTATGCTTGGTCTTTGCGGGCAGACTGCAACTCCGACTGAAGCTTAACAAGCTCCTTTTTGGAAAGTCTGTAGCAGAAGAAAAGCAGAACGAACAGCACGGTCAGAATAATTGCGGGAACAAGGGTCGAAATACCGTAAAGCTTTTCGATAACCTCGGGAGGCTGAACAGAAAGCTTTCCGTTATAGCCGATAAGCTCAAGAATTGCGGGAACACCCGCTCCTGCGGCAGTCTGACCGAGCTTTCTGACGAACGAATAGAAAGAATATGCCGTGCTTTCCTCACGCCTGCCCGAAAGAAGCTCGTGATAGTCGATAACATCCATAACCATCGCCCAGATTTCCAGAACGAGGAAGGTCTGACCCGCTCCCGAAAGGAAAGTCATGACAAGGAACAGATAGGGATTTGAAGCGAGGGCTGTATAGCCGAAAAGATACATGATGATATTGATAACCGCCGCAAATGCGATTCCTGCGCTGCATATTTCTTTCTTGCCAAATCTGCGGACAAGCTTGCTCATAACAGGCAGGAACATCGCCATGGGAAGATATGTGCAGATAGTAACAATGCTGTAAAGCCCGGGCTTCTCATAGAAATTTTTGAAAAGATAGTTATAAACCGTCTGGGTATACATCTGGAAGCAAATCAGAAGCATTGATACTCCGCAGAGGGCAAGGAACGGTTTGTTCTTCAGGAGCATTTTGATGCTTCTGAAAATGTTGTAATTGCTTTTGCTCTGACTTTCCGAAATTGTTACTCTTTCTTTGGTAAGCTTAAAATGCATAAAGAATGCGGCAACGGTCAGCAGAGAAAGCACGCCGACTGCAATGCTTAGCTTTTTGCCGTCAAGAACCTTGACGCCCGCAACAGTTGAATAAACAAACAGAGGAAGAAGAATCTGAGCAGGCAAGCCGCCCAAGCCCGCTCCGACGGAACGCCACATTGAAAGCGAGGAGCGTTCAATTTCATCGTCGGTGATGACAGACGCAAGCGAGCCGTAGGGAATGTTGACGCCCGTATACATCATTCCGTAGAAAATATAGGTCACATATGCATAGATGAGGTACTGTCCGTCTGTAAGACCCGGAAGCTTCAGGAACATCAGAAATGCCGCAGCGGCAAGAGGTATTGACGCACCGATAATATAGGGGCGGAATCTGCCGTGCTTTGTCGGTCGGCGTGAGTCGATGAATGCGCCCCACATCGGGTCATTAACCGCATCCCAGATTCTTGCAACAAGCATCAGAACGGTGATTGAAGCATTGGCAATGCCCAGAATGTCGGTATAAAACATTGTCAGGAATGAATTAACGAGAGAAAAGGTCAGCAAACCGCCCATATCGCCCAGGGCATAGCCTATTTTATCAACAGCTTTGATTCCGTGAGTTTGTCTTTCTTCCGTCATGTATATTTCTCCTTGCAATTTATTTTCGTTCCGAATAAAAATTATACTGTTTTGCCTTTACCGTTAAATGTGAATTTAATGTTGTCCTTAGTTTTCCATTTTTCGCAGGCGGAGCGTTCGCAGAAGCTCATAGGCTCTTTGCCTCCCGGTTTCCATTCGGAAACAGTCCGATTATTCGGATTTCCCGTTCCGACAAAGGCAACAATTGCGCCGACAAGCTGTTCCGAGATACGGTAATCAATTTCTTCAAACGGTCTCCAATTGAAATCGAGAGTCGAGAAAGCATAAAGCAAATCGGCGGCATGCCATGCTCCCATATCGTCGCCGGGCAGCCATCTGTTAAAATTATAGACATAGCAGGGCTTTGAATTATGCTTTTCGGCATGATTCGCCCATTTTTTGGTTACGCATTCCAGCACAATCGGAATCATATCCGTGCAGGTCGTGCCGAGAATCTGCGGAATATCGGGCAGAGTTTTTATGTTGAAGCTTTCTTTTGTCAAAAGATATCCGTCGTAAACGGGGAAGGTATAGGGCATGCTGAACTTGCTCTCTTTGCAGGCCTTGAGCCATGAATAGTAAAGCTCTTTTGCGCCGATTTGTTTCAGCTCATTCATTGAGGAAACGCCCGCATCTTGCATTATTTTATCCCAGAACGGCTTGATTTTTTCAACCGTCAGGGGCTTCAGAATGCATCTTTGAAGCCCTGCTCCGCTGAGCATTATCGCTCCCGATATACGCCCTTTAAGCATCGGATTGTTAAGGTGAATGTCAATGCTCATTGCACCTGCGCTCTGACCCATAAGGGTGATTCTGTTCGGGTCACCGCCGAAAGCGGCAATATTGTCAATTACCCATTGGATTGCGGCGGTCTGATCGTAAAGTCCGAAATTTCCGCACACGCCGTTTTCATCTGTAAGCTCGGGGTGTGCGCAGAATCCGAAAGGCCCGAGGCGGTAATTAACCGTGACCGTTACGACCTCGGTTCCCAATCGGTTGCCTCTGATATGCCCCTCATCGGAGCTTCCTCCCGTGAAGCTTCCGCCGTGAATAAAAATCAAAACGGGTGTTTTATCTGCATTTTTCGGAGCCCAGATATTCAGGAACAGGCAATCCTCGCTGTATGTAAAGCTTAAGCCTTTGCGGAACTCCTTGTGATAAAACGGGTTAACAACGGCGTCTTCCTCAAAAGCACGGTGCTGAAAACAGCAGGCTTTGAATTCGGTTGCGTCATAAACTCCGCTCCACTCTTTTTCCTGCTTCGGGTATTCAAATCTGCCTGCACGGGCATACCTTATACCCCTGAATTCATAACAGTTTTCATTTTCAATTCCCTTGATTTTTCCGCAGGGAGTATCTTTCTCAATGTAATTCACAGTTGCACCTCACTCCACAGATCTATACAGATAGATAATATCAAATTATCCTTATTCTGTCAATTAATTAAATTATTACGGAAACGCAAAAAGCACGGCTCCGTCGGATATGCGAAAGAGCCGTGAAAGATTCAAAAATGATACAGTTTATCTCATAAAAATATAGTAAATGACGCCGTAAATGACCGCTGTTGCAGAGCCGTAGACAAGAACGGGGCCTGCAATGCGGAACATCTGAGCGCCCGTGCCGAGAATTTTGCCCTCGCTTTGGAACTCCATGGCGGGGGAAACAATGGAATTTGCAAAGCCCGTTATCGGCACTATCGTTCCCGCTCCCGCATAGTAAGCGATTTTGTCAAATACGCCGAGCGCCGTCAGCACGGCGGCAATCACAATCAGCGTTATCGGCACAAGCGCCTTGACATCGTCTGCTCCGATGCCTATTTTTTCGTAAATCATTCCGAAGCCTTCGCCGAGAGCGCAAACCAGCCCGCCGATTATAAACGCAAAACAGCAGTTTTTGATTTTGTTTGTCGGCGGCGAAGCCTTTTTCGCCATTTTGCCGTATTCTCCGCCGGTCACATTCATAGAATCTTCCTCCATTAAATAATGATATAAACATTTTGCCACGGTCGGGCGGAGATATGCGCAAAAAATCGGAACTGCTCAAAAGGAACAGCCCCGATTTAATGATTTTATTCTTCCGTATTGTCAAAAATCGGCCATGAAACAAGCTTGATGTTTCTCTTTTCGGCTTCGCAGAGCAAATCTCCGCTTTTCAAAAGCTCAAATTCAAAAACTCTCTTTTTCCATTCCTCTCCGCAGTCGGCGGGATAAGCGGGGTGAAGAAACATTTCGGTGACTCCCTCGCCGATTTCGTCAAGAGCGTCGATATAATATTTCCTGAGAGTTTCATAATCCTTGATTCGGCTCATTGACCACGGATTTGAAATGAGGTCGTCAAGGAGCTTTACTCCCCTTTTCGTTCCCTCTGACACAATATGATTGAAATACAGCATCAGCGGCTTCGGAATCGTTCTGCCGAGCTGTCTTTCAAGAAATCCGGGAGTTTTCGGGAAACGGTAGGGAAGATTATATTTAACGCAAAGCTCATATGCATCAACGAAAAACCGCCTGCCGTTTATGCCGTAAAGCGTGGCGCAATGATTATCGGCATGGTCAACCGCACAGCCCCGTTCTTTGAGAAAAAGAATCTGTTTTTCGATTTCGGAACGGACATCTTTTCTCTTTGCATGGAGAGCGATATCCTTTTGACCGTGATAAAGCCCTTTTTCATCACCGAGCGATTCTGCTCCCGTCAGGCTCTGCCAGCGGTTTTCTTCGCCGTCGGAATTAATCGTCCAATGCACACCGACCGAAAAGCCTTTTTCAACCGCTGTTTTCGCCGCATTTTCGGCGTCGGGCGCAACGGTCAGAACCGACGAAGCGGTAATCAGCTTCTTTTCGTAAAGCTCGGTTATCGCCTTTGTCTGCTCGGAATTATAGCCGTAATCGTCTGCGCTGACGATAAGATACTTATTCATTTACGCTCACTTCAGCTTTTTCAGCATTTTCCGCTTTTTTCTCATCTCTGAAACGCAGGAAGAATGAGAAAACAGAAGCGAGAATCATGGCAACTGCGGGGAATACGCAGAGCAGAGTTTTTGCCGCCGCCGCAGGGTTATCGCCGGGGTTGTCGCCGTTAACAAAGCCGAAGAACTCGGATGCAAGATAGAACGCAAGCGAAGTGTAAAGTCCGTTGAGCCTGTTCATAACGCCGATAAGGCTTGAAATGGTGCCCTCTCTCTTGATGCCGTGGCGTGCATAGTCGTCATCCATGATTTTTGCGCCGATGCAGTCCATTGTGAGCAGGCATGCGGCAACGCCGACGCCCATGATGCAGACGATGGGGATTGCGGTTTTCATCGATGAAGCAAAATAAAGAGGAACAAAGCCGACAGCCATTGTGACAAGTCCGATTCTCCATGCCGTCATAACGCTGATCTTTTTAATGACAAACGACCAGACGATGAGAGCGACAACAGCCGCCGCAAAAACAACTCCGAGCAGGAGCGTTGTTGCTCCGCCGTCAAGGCCGAGCGTATATTTGACATAGAAAGGTATAGCCTGAGAAATAAGGGCGAACGCCGCAGAATAGCAAGCTCCGACGATACCGAACAGCCAGAATTTGCCGTTCTTTACAAGGTCGATAATACTTTTGATGAGGTTGGGCTTTTCGAGCTTCTCATATTCCATATCTTCGTGACAGCCCGTAACGCAGAAAAGAATAACCGCAAGAGCGATAACGCCGTAAATGATTGAGGTCAGGGAATAGCCGAGCTTGTCGGTAATCATCGGGGTCAGAGCAATGCTGATAACCATTGCAAGAAGCTGGCAGATCTGACGGATTGCGTTGGTCTTTGCTCTCTGCTCATCGGTTTTGAAAATTTCGGGGAACAGAGCGCCGTAGTTTGCGTTGATAAGCGAATCGAGAGTGCCCGTCATGATATACATAAGCAGCATATAGATGAACAGCCTGCTCTTTTCTGCGCCGATAAATGCGGGAACATTGAAGAACAGAAGGAAGCAGAGAATCAGAAGCGGAGTGCCGATAATAAGCCAGGGTCTTCTTCTGCCCCATTTGGTTCTCGTTCTGTCCGAAAGGAAGCCGTAAACGGGATTGTCGATTGCGTCAACAAAGGTGTAGATAAACAGCACAAGAGAATACTTTTTCATGTCAAGGCCGAGCATATCTACATAGAAAATCGCCGCAAAGGATTTGAACATGTTGATTGGGATTGAGGTTCCGAACATGCCGATGCCGTAACGGAACGGCGAGGTTCTCTTTTGCAGGGTGGTTGGTGAGTTGCTCATTTTTATATTCCTCCTGTAATATTATTCAAAATAAATCGGGTTGCTGACCGCTTTGACGGTCTGCCGTCTGCCTTTGACGGCTTTTATGTAAGCAAAATTTGTTTTCGGAAGCCTGAACTTTCCGCTGAACTCATCTTTGCCGCCCTTGAAAACGGTTTGTTCTCCGTCACGGGTAACAAGAACGATTTTCGCTCCGCCGAGCTTCTCCGCAGAAATCTCAATTTCGGTTTCTTCGGAATACCTTGCAGTTTCGCCCATTCTTGCTCCGCCGTATTCAATCCTGAGCCTCGGTCCGTCAATGCTTTTGGTCACGAAGCACCTGCCCGCCCGTATGCCGTCAAGAATATCTTCCGCCTTTCTTGATTCGCTCCAGACGGCGGTAACGGGATTGCCGAGAGACACAAAAGACTTTTCTCGGTGGAAATCGCTTCCTCCGACAGCGGGAATCTTCCTGCCCTCTTTCAGAAGCCGGGTCCACCATTCAATGCCGTCGGTGTTTGTCTTTCTCATCGGGCCGTTCCATATTTCCATCATGTCAAAGCTGCTGTCATCCTCCCATTTATAGGGGCAGAAGCGGCATTTCGGGTGATTGACGGAGATAACTGCGCCCAAATCCCTTGCATTCTGAATGAGTTTTCTCATTTCATCGAGATTATTTGCAATAAATGAATTTTCAAACGGTGCTTTTGCTCCGAAAAAATTCATGTGGCCGTTATAATGAGTCCACTCAACTGCGGGGATAAACGTGAAGCCTCCCAAATGCGGCAGATTCAGATTTTCGGAATAATTGTTATGATTTGCGGCGGCTAAAAAGTCAAGGCCGATTGCCTTTGCCTTTTTGCCGAGGGTGAACATATCAAATTCGCCGTCCGAAGCGTCGGAATGAACATGCAGATCGCCGAAAAGAAGCTCCTCGCCCTTTTCTTCAAATTCAAATTCATAAGTGACCTCAACGCCCTCGGGCATAACATGATATGCACCGACGATGATTCCCCATTTTCCCCCGTTAATAGGCTCGGAGAGATAACCGTTTGACGAATCAAATTCGCCGACATAAATGCTTTTGTGGGCGCTTCCCGACCAGCCGAGAAACCTGCCTTTTTCGTCAACAAGGCCGATGTCAATCGTATTTGTCGGGTGCAGGTCGCTTAGAATGCCTTTGGTTTTTCTGAAATAGGAATAACTGACCGTCAGCTTCCGTATTCCGCACGGCACATCGAAAGGTACGGTATAATATGTGCCTTCCTTTTCTTTCGGCACAAAATGCTTAAGCTCTGTTTTGATGATTCCCATAGCATCACCTCTGAATCCATTATAGAGCAACGGCGGATTTTTTTCTTGCGATTTTTTTATGATTAGATGTGATTTTTTTAACCGTTTGTTGAAAATGCACAAATACACTTGCATAAAAACCGACTATATGCTATTCTATAATACGGATACGATTATTGCTCAGGAGGTGACGGGCACGGAAATTTATAATGATTTTTTTAACAGCCCTCCCATTAAATCCGAATGCACGGTTGATTATCACAACAACAAGTTCTTTGAAAAAAATGAGGTTTCTTTTCATTGGTGGAGCGCAGAAGAAACCTCTCTGCACCGCCACAATTTTTATGAATTCTTCATCATCACCGACGGCGCCGCCGTTCATAAGCTCAACGGAAAGACCTCAAAGCTTTCAAAAGGCACTTTATACCTGATAAGACCCGAGGACTGCCATCAGTTCCGCAAGGCGGGTGACGGCGGGTGCATTCACCTGAATTTCTGCGTTACTCCCAAGCGGTTCAAGGCTCTGTGCGGCGCTCTCAAAATACCGTTTGACGAGCTTGTCGGCAGAGACTCTCTGTCAGCAAAGCTTTCGGGAGAAGAACTGAAATATTTTGTTTCAAGGGCAAGGGAGCTGAATGTTCTTTCACGCTTCGGCGGCGAGAGTCAGGCATCTGCAATCTGCGCCATAATAGCCGATGCGGCGGCGGTTGTATACCGCTCGGGAGTTATTGCTCAAATGAATTATCCCGAATGGTTCACGGAGCTTCTCGAAAGAATTCACTCCCCCGAAAATATCGCCTGCACCGCCTCGGATGTCTACAAAATGGGCGGCTTCTCCGCTCCCGTGATGATTGAATATTTCAAAAAGTACACGGGCAAAAGCGTTGCGGCATATCTGCGGGATATCAAGTGCGACTATGCCTGCATTCTGCTGAAAAACACTTCTCTTTCAACTCTTGAAATATCGGGCAGGCTCGGCTACGACAGTCTGAGCCACTTCAACAGAATTTTCAAGGAATATATCGGGGTCACACCCGCCGTTTACAGGCACGGAAGCCTTGGAAATCCAAAACAATAATTAGTAACTTTACCCAAAAAAAGCTTGCTGTTTTCGGCAAAATAAACGAAAATACAGAAATCGGGAAAATACCGTTTTTTCTGTTGACATCTCCCTTTTTTCAACTTATAATGCAGATAAATTCCTTTAAAGTTATGGCAGAGAGGGGGAACTGATTTGATTCCCGAAAAGCTTTTAATCAACAAGCCCGCAAGCGCCCATATTCTCTCGATTGCGAAAAAGCAGTTCAAGGGCGACGATTCGCCGCTGTTCGCCGTTACCGGAGACCTTGACATTGAAAGCAATTACGGCGAGAGCGCGGTATTTATTGCCGAGAGTCGGATAGTTGCAGTCGGCGATAATTTCCCCGACGGATTTATCAGCCTTGATTTTTCAAGCATCGAGAATATCGAGGTCAAAAGAATGTACGGCAATGCCGTGCTGAAAGCCAAGACCGTCGGAGGCTCGTCAATCGACCTTATGCGCTTCACCTTTGCAATGGCTGATATCTGCGACGCCGCCGCCGATTTTATTATCAAGGTCAAAAGCGGAGAAAGCGTTGAAAGCCGCTTTGCCGCCGTTGAGGCTTCGTTCAAAAATCTGCGTTCTTTCTGCCCGAAATGCGGCAGAAAGCTTCCGTCTCCCAACGCCGAATGCCTGAACTGTCAGGGCAAGGGCAAGGTTGCTTCAACCCTTTTGCACTACATAAAGCCCTATGCCAGCAAGCTGATTTTCTGCATTTTCCTCTCGGTTATCACAACTGCGGCTGCTCTTGTTCCTCCCTATGTTACCAGCCTGATGGTTGACTCGATAATTCCCGGCAGAGACAAGAAAATGCTGATTCTGATTATTCTTTTTCTGCTGTTCGTTTATTTCATGCAATATGCAATCGGTGCTCTGCGCTCGTATATACTGCGTGTTGCAGGCGACGGAATCATCGCAGACCTGAAAAAAGAAATTTACGCAAAAGCTCAGTATCTTCCGATGAAATTCTATGACAAGACCTCGACAGGCTCGGTTATCAACCGTGTCAACTCCGACACAACGGTGCTTCAGCAGTTCATGCTGAGAATAACTCAAGAGGCTGTCGTTCAGCTCTTTATGATGCTCGGAATCATAATCATCATGCTTTCGATGAACTGGCGGCTGACCTTGCTTTCACTCATTCCGGTTCCCGTTGTTGTTTTTTGCAGCAGATATTTCGGCAAGAAAATTTCGCCGATGTACCGCCGCCTG
>JBJEQC010000126.1:0-16255 GCA_051881555.1 Acutalibacteraceae bacterium | reverse complement strand
ATAACGAATACGCCAGGATTTTTCAGTTTGACAATCCGCTTGTGATTTTGCTCAGGGACGGCAAAAATTTCGATTATCCAAAAACCGAGCTGAGCATCGGCGGCAAAAAGATATTCAGTTCATATATAAAACTCGAAGAAAACGATGTTTTCATCGCCATGAGCGACGGCTGCCCCCATGCGGGAATCGGCATGGCGTATAACTTCGGCTGGAAGCGTGAGGACATCATTGATTATATGGAAACATTCTATGATGTCGGCTTCACTGCCAAAACCCTTGCCACGGTTCTGGTTGACGAATGCAACCGCCTTTACGGCGGCAAGCCGGGCGACGACACAACGGCGGCAATTGTCAGAATCAGAAAGCGTGAGCCTATGAATCTGCTTTTCGGCCCTCCGTCCAACAGAGATGACTGCGATAAAATGATGTCGCTTTTCTTCTCGAAAGAGGGCAAGCACATCATCTGCGGCGGAACAACCTCGTCAATCGCCGCAAAATATCTTAACAAGCCCGTGGTTCCCTCACTTGACTTCATTGATAAAGAGGTGCCGCCCATTGCGTCGATAGAGGGCGTTGACCTTGTTACCGAGGGCGTTATCACCATTAATAAGGTTCTGACCTATGCCAAGGATTATCTCGGCACGAATGAGCTTTATTCCGTCTGGGGTTATCAGAGAGACGGCGCTTCTCTGATCTGCCGCCTGCTTTTTGAAGAAGCGACCGACATTAATTTCTATGTCGGCAGAGCGATAAACCCCGCCCATCAGAACCCCGATCTTCCCATAACTTTCAGCATTAAAATGCAGCTTGTCAAGGAGCTTTCGGAGTGCCTGAAACAGATGGGCAAAAGAATAAAAGTCAGCTATTTCTAAGGAAGGTATAATATGAGAAAGTTCGACACTAAGGTTCAGTATCTAAAATATAAGGTTCTCCGTGAGGTTGCAAGGCGTGCATGGAACGGCACGCTGCTCGAACAGCTTTACGATATCCCCAAGGTCATTGTCAGCGGAGATACCCCGACAATGCGTTGCTGTGTTTATAAAGAAAGGGCTATCGTTGAGGAAAGAGTCAAGCTCGCAATGGGTGGCAACAAGAACAATTCGAATGTCATCGAGGTTATCGATATTGCCTGCGATGAGTGTCCCATGGGCGGCTATGATGTTACCCAGTCCTGCCGAGGCTGCCTTGCTCACAGATGCGAGGATGTCTGCAAGAGGGGAGCAATAAGCTTTGACCACAACCATGTTGCCCATATTGACAAGTCAAAATGCGTTGAATGCGGTCAGTGCGCCAAGGTTTGCCCATTCGGTGCAATCGTTGATTTCAAACGCCCCTGCGTTCGCTCCTGCAAGATAAAAGCAATCAAAGTGGACGCCAATAAGGCGGCAAGCATCGATAACAACAAGTGCATCTCCTGCGGAGCCTGCGTTTATCAATGCCCGTTCGGCGCAATTTCCGAAAAATCCTTTATTCTTGATGTTATCGACTTTATTCTGAAAAGTGAAAATAACACAAAATACAAGGTTTATGCGGTTGTCGCTCCGTCAATTTCAAGCCAGTTTACCTATGCAAGGCTCGGTCAGGTTATTTCGGGAATCAAAAAGCTCGGTTTCCATTCGGTTGTTGAAGCGGCTCTCGGCGCAGATATGGTTGCATTCAGCGAAGCCAAAGAGCTTGCCGAAAAAGGCTTTTTAACAAGCTCCTGCTGCCCTGCGTTTGTTGAATATGTCCGCAATCAGTTCCCGAAGTTTGCCGAAAATATTTCTCATAACCTTTCGCCCATGGCAACTATTGCAAAATATATCAAAAACACCGACCCCGATTCAAAGATAGTCTTTATTGGCCCCTGCACCGCCAAAAAAGCGGAGTTCCAGAAAGAGGAGGTCAGACCGTATATTGATTCGGTTATTACCTTTGAGGAGCTTCAGGCTCTGTTTGACAGTAAGGATATCGACATTATGGAGCTTGGCGACGATGTGCTGGATAACGCATCTTATTACGGCAGAATTTTTGCAAGATGCGGCGGCCTTGCCGATGCGGTTGAGGAGGCTCTGAAGGAGCAGGGTGTCACCGATTTTGAGCTTAAAGCAATCTCATGCGACGGCATTGAGGAGTGCAAAACGGCGCTTCTCAAAGCCTCAAAAAATGTTCTCGGCTGTAATTTCATTGAGGGCATGGCTTGCACGGGCGGCTGTATAGGCGGCGCAGGCTGTCTCACTCACGGCGAGAAAAACAAAAAAGAGGTTGACGCTTACGGTCAGCTTGCAATGGAAAAAAGTATTTCCGACGCTATCGGAATTTTAAATTTTTAATCAGGAGATGAGATTTCCGTGAACACAAAAGCAATGTTTAAAATCGGTTACGGACTTTATGTTCTGACCGCCCGTGAAAACGGCTTTGATAACGGCTGTATTATCAACACCGTTTCTCAGGTCACATCAACCCCCAACAGAATCTCTGTTGCAGTCAACAAGGCAAACAAAACCCATGATATGATTCTTGCAACCGGCGAATTCAATGTCAGCATTCTGACAATCACTGCGCCGTTTGATATTTTCAAGAAATTCGGCTTTGCAAGCGGCAGTAATGTTGACAAGTTTGAGGGCTATGAAGCTGTCAAACGCAGCGAAAACGGTATCTATTACATTACCGAACACACCAACGCATTTATTTCGGCAAAGGTTATTTCCGCAACCGACCTCGGAACGCACACCCTGTTTATTGCAGAGGTTACGGATTGCGACGAGCTTTCGGCTGAAACGAGCGTAACTTATGATTATTATCATAAGAACATCAAGCCGAAGCCCGAAAAGAAAAGCGCCGCAAAGGTATATTACCGCTGCACAATATGCGGTTATATATACGAGGGTGACGAGCTGCCCGCAGATTTTGTCTGCCCGCTCTGCAAGCACCCCGCATCAGATTTTGAAAGAGTCGAAGAAACCGAAAACGAAGGAAAAGGTGAAAGAAAAATGGAACTTAAAGGCACAAAAACCGAAAAAAATCTTCAGGCAGCATTCTCAGGCGAGTCACAGGCAAGAAATAAGTACACCTATTTTGCATCCGTAGCAAAAAAAGAGGGCTATGAGCAGATAGCCGCAATCTTCCTTGCAACCGCAGACAATGAAAAAGAGCATGCAAAAATGTGGTTCAAGGCTCTCGGCGAGCTTGGCGGCACAACTGAAAACCTCCTTCACGCCGCAGAGGGCGAGAACTATGAGTGGACCGATATGTATGCAACCTTTGCAAAGGAAGCCGAAGAAGAGGGCTTCACAGAGCTTGCGGAAAAATTCCGTATGGTCGGCGCAATCGAGAAATCACACGAAGAGCGCTACAGAGCTTTGCTCAACAATGTTGAAATGCAGAAGGTCTTTGAAAAATCAGAGGAGACCATGTGGGAATGCCGCAACTGCGGTCATCTTGTAATCGGAAAAAAGGCTCCCGATGTCTGCCCCGTCTGCGCTCATCCTCAGAGCTTCTTTGAAGTCAGAAAAGAAAACTATTAATTCTTCGGACTGCCGCACTAAACGAAGACCAAAAGGAACAGATTTAATAGGATAATAAAAAGCAACTTGTATTTTCGATTCATCATCGTTAAATACAGGTTGCTTTTTTCAATATAATCTTTAACTTATCTGCCTTACAATTTCAAAATCTTAAATTGCAAAATTTCGGTTAACAATCTCAATAAACAGTTGATATTTTATAACATAAATTGTATAATTAATTAAACATAAACGAACGGAGAATTTTTAATATGAAAAGGATAATTAAATCAACAGCTTTGATTCTCGGAATTTTGCTTCTTTTTGCTTCCTGCTCAGGCGGTGAAAGCGATGTCACAACAACCGCTCCGAACGATACAACTTCTGAAATTGTTCAGCCCGGTATTGAATACGGCTCTGAAACTGCCTCGGACGGCGAGCATACTCAGGTTAAATTCACGATGAAAGACGGCGGCTCATTTATTATTGAGCTTTATCCCGAATATGCTCCTCAGACGGTTGACAACTTCGTTAAGCTTGTATCCGACGGTTTCTATGACGGCCTGACCTTCCACAGAGTTATTGATGATTTCATGGCTCAGGGCGGCGACCCTGACGGAACGGGAATGGGCGGCAGTAAGGATAAGATTTTCGGCGAGTTCGCTCAGAACGGCTTCAGGCAGAACACACTCTCTCACACAAGAGGAGTTGTTTCAATGGCGAGAACTTCAAATGATTTCAATTCCGCTTCGTCTCAGTTCTTTATCTGCTACGGCGACGAAACCTTCCTTGACGGCAGCTATGCCGCTTTCGGCAAGGTTATCAAGGGCATGGAGGTTGTTGATTCATTCCTTGAAACAGAAAGAACTGTCGGTGCAGACGGAAATAAGTCGGTTCCCGTTGAGCCGATAGTAATTGAGAAGGCAGAGGTGCTTTGATATGCCGAATAATGTAACTTTCAGAGCCTTTAAGGCTAAAGAAATTCAGTTTGTCAACAAGCATGAGAACGGCGCAAGAATAGAATTTGAAAACAAATATTCCTACAATGTCAAATATTCTCCGAACAACACCTGCATCGGCGAATTCACCGTTGAGGTATATGACAAGGCGGATAAGGATAAATTTTATATCAAAGCCGTTATTCTCGGGATATTCAACTATAACCCCGAAATCAAAAAAGAACTGCTCCATGTTCAGACCTATAAGGAGCTGTTCCCTTATGCAAGAACGATGATATCGTCTTTAACGGTCAATGCGGGTATTCCGCCCGTTATTTTGCCGAATTTTGATATCGAATCGCAGAGTATTTATAAATTCGGCAAAAACTGCTGAACCAAAAGGAAAGGTGAAGAATATGAATATAATGGATCTTGCTTCAAAAGGCATTGCCGCAATAACCAAGAATTACGGCAAAAAGGTTTGCAAAAATGAGACTGCTCCGAAGATTGAAAAGGCTGAAACCCTGAAATTCGGCGGTTCGGCTTACAGAGCGGGCTTTGCCCGTGACGAAATTATGCCCGATCTTAACAGCGGCAAAACATATTGGATTGCGGGTCACGGCTCGGGTCATAAAATGGAGGGAGTTCTCTCTCCGGTTTACATAAGCGCAGTCTGGATTGACTGTGGCGGCGACGAGGGTATGCTCTGGCTCGGCGCAGATATCGTCGGCATGACGAGAATAGAAATCAACAAAATTCGTTCAATGATAATGGCTTCGCCCAAAATCAAGGGCTGCAAGTGCATCAATTTCAGCTGCACTCACAGCCATTCGGGCATTGACACTCTCGGCTATTGGGGCAAGGCGAATGTTCTCGGAATCCCCTCCGACGGCAAAGACCCCGAATATATGGATATGCTGATGAAGAAAGCCGTTGAGGTTTCCGAAAAAGCATATGAAAGCAGAAAGTTGGGAAAGCTTTTCAGCGGAAATATCACCGTCAAGGACGGACTTTTCACCCGCAGAGGCTTTGCAGATAAGCATGAAGTTCTCTCAAGGCTTCGCTTCGTGCCCGACGACGGCTCAAACGATATCTGGATTATGAATTTCGGCGGTCACCCCAATTCTCTCGGCGGCGGCAACCGTATGCTCAGCGGCGAATATCCGTATTTTATGCGTGAGCAGATAAAAGCCGAAAACGGAGCGGATGTTCTTTTCGGAATCGGCGCAATCGGTGCAATGGACGCCGCAAAGCTCGACGAAAACGACAATGTCAACTGCATAAAGCTCCAGGCAAAGATGCTCGCCGACGCTTCTCAAAAAATTGATAACGATGTTGAGCTGAAGCCCGAAATGAAGGTTATTCAGCAGCCGTTTTATCTGCCCGTTGGCAACTATGTTCTGACTCTGCTTGCAATGCGCCATGTTATGAGCTTCAAGGCTTATCCCTGCGATAAAAGCGATATCGGCATCGCAATGATGACCGAAATGACCTATATGTCGATAGGCGGAGTTAAAATCCTGCTTCTTCCAGGCGAAAACTTCGTTTCAACGGTTTACGGCAGTTATCTCACCGCCGACAAATCGCCCGTCGGCAAGGGCGGAGAAATCAATCCCAAGCCCCTTGCCGAGATAGCGAACGACCCGAATCTGATTGTTTTCGGCGTTTCAAATGATATGTCGGGCTATGTTGTTCCGCCCAATGATTTTGTTCTTCATCCCACTCAGCCCTATCTTAACAAAACCAACGATAAATTCGGCAACGGTCATTATCACGAGACTAATTCAATGGGTCCCGAAACGCAGAAAACCATTGCAGACGCATTCGCCGAGGTTGCGGCAAGAATGGACTGAAATAATTTCGCTGAATCCCTTTAAAAAAGGCATAAAACCGAAAATTTTAGTGCAATCAGGCAAAAATCAAAAAATATTATCCGTTTCTTGATTAATCTTGACAAAATAATTTTCGTGTCATATACTAATTATAAAGCAAAGGCGCTGAAACTGTTTGTTTTGGTGCCTTTTTCTATTGAAGAACCCACAAACACATATTTTGGAGGAAAAGATTATGGAAAAGCTCGGCTATTACAACGGAAAATTCGGTGAACTTGAGGAAATGACCGTTCCCATGAACGACCGTGTCTGCTACTTCGGCGACGGCGTTTATGACGCAACCTACAGCAGAAATTATAAGATTTTTGCGCTCGATGAGCATCTTGACCGCTTCTTCAACAGCGCCGCTCTGCTCAAGATGGTTATTCCTCATTCAAAGAAGGAACTCGGCGATATCCTTAACGACATGGTTTCGAAGATGGATACCGGCGAAAACTTCGTTTATTGGCAGCTCACGAGAGGCACGGGAGTCCGTAACCATGTTTTCACCGAGGGCGCAGGCAACCTTTGGATAATGATTATCCCCAAGGATATTGTTGATACATATGCAAAAATCAAGCTTACAACAATGGAGGACACAAGATTTTTCCATTGCAACATAAAGACCCTTAACCTCATTCCCAGCGTTATGGCTTCCGAAAGAGCAAAGCAGCTCGGCTGTGACGAAACCGTTCTTCACAGAGGCGACAGAGTAACCGAATGCGCTCACAGCAATGTTCACATCATCAAGGACGGCGTTTTCCAAACTGCTCCGACAGACCATCTCATTCTCCCCGGCATCGCAAGAGCTCACCTTATCAAGGCTTGCAAGGCTCTCGGTTATGCGGTTGATGAGCATCCGTTTACTCTTGACGAGATGATGAATGCAGACGAGGTTATCGTTTCTTCCTCAGGCTCTCTTTGCCTTGCGGCAAGCGAGGTTGACGGCAAGCCCGTCGGCGGAAAGGCAAGCGAAATGCTCAAGAACATTCAGGATTATGTTTATAATGAGTTTATGACCGCAACAGATGTTGAGGAGGCAAAATAATATGACTCAGCAGGAAATTACCTTGCTTAATCTCGGCAGCAGCCTTGACGACCTTTCAAACCTTGACCCGAGGGGTTACGGCGTCTGCAAGCTTCTTTATAAAGCTTCAAGAGAATATACGGGCGAGCCTCTTTGCGTAAACAGCGCAAAAAAGCTTGCCGAAACCATAAAAGAGGGCGACCTTGTTTATATTATGACGGGGTTTGTGCTTCTTCCGTTCAAAAAAGCCGAGATGGACGGCATTGTCAGCTCCGTTCTGCTTGCCCGTGCGCTTGTTAAGGCGTTCGGCGCAAAGCCCGTTATCATCTGCCCCGAGGATAACCTCAAAGCGGTTGAAAACCTTTCAACATGCGTAGGTCTGCATCTCTATAAATCCGTTGCCGAGCTTATGGAGTATCCCGTTTCAATGGGCGTTCTGACCTTCACAAAGGATAAAGCCAAGGCGGCGGAATGCGCCGATTCGATTATCGCTCAGGGCGTTCCCAAGGCTGTAATCAGCATCGAATGCCCCGGCGAAAATGCAAAGGGCGTTTATCACAACGCAACGGGTCTTGATGTTACCGAGATTGAAGCAAAGCAGGATATCCTTTTTGATAAACTGAAAGAAATGGGCGTTCTCAATATCGCAATCGGCGATTTGGGCAACGAAATCGGCATGGGAACGATAGGGGATTATCTTAATGAGAATATTCCCTATGCCGCTCCGGGCGCTTGCCGCTGCGGCTGCAGCGGAGGTATCGCCGTTCGCACAAAGGCGGATAATATTATCACCGCAACTGTTTCTGATTGGGGCTGCTATGCGATGATTGCAATGCTTGCCTATATCCTTGAAAAACCCGATGTTATGCACGATGCGAAGCTTGAAGAGCAGGCAATGATAACTGCGAGCAGAAGCGGAATGATTGATATGTACGGCTGGCTCATTCCCGCAATTGACGGCTTCGGAACCGAAATAACCTGCTCGATAGTTACCCTCATGAAAGAGCTTGTCAACAGCGCTCTCGGTCTTAAAGAAACCTGCAAGACATGGTTTGACAAAACAATTGAGATAAAATCCTTCGGAGATTGATATGAACGATATTTCTTTTCTGCCTGCGGGTGATTCGGCGTTAACGGTTGAATTTTCCCGTGAAATCAGCGAAGAAACCAACGCAAAAATAAAGTATCTGAGTTCTTCCGCTGCTCTGAACTCAAAATCGGGGATAATAAGCTGTGTGCCGACCTTCCGTTCGGTCACGGTTTACTATGACCCTGCCGTTATCAGCGGAAAGAAGCTTCAGAAGAAGATTGAAAAGATAATGAAACGGTATTCTCCCTCGTCGGGCGGCGAAAAAAGAGTGTTTCATATTCCCGTTTGCTATGAAAGCGAGTTTGCCCCCGACCTGGAGGATGTCTGCGCTCACACGGGTCTGAGCCGTGAGCAGGTTATTGAAATTCATTCCGACACGGAGTATCTGATTTATATGCTCGGCTTTTTGCCCGGATTCCCTTATCTCGGCGGTATGGATAAACGAATCGAAACCCCGAGACTTGACAGCCCGAGAACGCTTATCCCTGCCGGTGCGGTCGGTATCGGCGGTGCTCAGACGGGAATTTATCCGCTTGCCTCTCCCGGAGGGTGGCGGCTGATAGGTCAGACGCCCGTAAAGCCCTATGACCCGAACAGAGCCGAAGCGATTCTTTATAAAGCAGGGGATTATATCAAATTTGAACCGATAAGCCGTGAAGAATATGACCGCATTTCCGCTCTCGTTGAAAGCGGAGAATATCGGGTTTTGATAACGGGAGGAACGGAATGAATCTTAAAATAATTACTCCCGGTCCGCTTTCGACCGTTCAGGATCTGGGCAGATTCGGCTTTATGCAGTCGGGTTTTTCGCCAAACGGCGCAATGGATACCTATTCCGCAAGGCTTGCAAATCTGCTTGTCGGCAATTCTCAGGGCGAGGGCGTTATCGAAATGACTCTTTCGGGAATTACCGCAGAATTTGACTGCGAAACGGTTATTGCTCTCACGGGTGCTGATATGAACCCGCAGATAAACGGCGAACCGATTGAAATGTATAAAAGCATTCATGTTTCCCCCGGCGATGTTCTTTCAATGAAAACCGCCCAAAAGGGAATGCGGTGCTACCTTGCGGTTGCGGGAAGCTTTGACATTCAGCCCGTCATGGGCAGCGTTTCAACCAATCTCAAATGCGGCGTCGGCGGCTTTGAGGGCAGAAAGCTCAAAGCGGGCGACTGCATTCCGCTCAGGGGAACGGTGGATTTGCTTTGCTTCGGAACAAGAAAAATAAAGCCCTGCAACGATTATAAAAACAGCGTTGAGGTCAGAGCCGTCGCAGGCCCTCAGGACGATTATTTTTCGGAATCGGAGCTTAAAAAGTTCTTTTCCTCCGAATATAAAGTATCCTCAAAGTCCGACAGAATGGGCATACGCATGGAGGGCGAGAAAATCAGCAGTCTGAACGGCGTTGATATTATTTCCGACGGCGTTGTGACGGGCTCTGTTCAGATTCCCTCGTCAGGCGAGCCGATAGTTATGATGGCGGACAGACAGACTACGGGCGGCTATGCAAAAATCGCAACGGTCATAACCACGGATTTAAAATATCTTGCTCAGCTTCAGCCGGGAAATACGGTGAAATTTATCCGTATTTCTAAAAAAGAAGCCGAGAAAATCAATATTAAAGAACAGAAATATTTCAGCAAGCTTGAATACGGATTTATGTTTGCAAAATAAGGTGATTTCATGAATTATTCCGAAATGTCTCCTGCCGAGGTCAGGCAGTTGATAAGAGAAGAAAAAATAACGGGTCAGACCAGCGGAATGTGCGCAGGCTATGCGCAGGCAAACCTGCTGATTCTCCCCCGTGAATATGCCTATGACTTTTTGCTTTTTGCTCAGCGCAACCCAAAATCCTGCCCCGTTTTAGAGGTCGGCGATGTCGGAAGCAGAGCGACAAAATTCATGGCAGAGGGTGCGGATATCGCAACCGATATCCCGAAATACAGAGTTTACGAAAACGGCGTTCTGACAGGGGAATACACGAACATTGACAAGTTCTGGAGAGACGATTTTGTCTATTTCCTCATCGGCTGTTCATTCTCGTTTGAGGCTGAACTGCTTGAGGGCGGCGTTCCCGTCAGACATATTGAAGAAAACAAAAATGTTCCGATGTTCCTGACGAATATTGAATGCGAAAAAGCAGGAATTTTCCACGGAAAAATGGTTGTCAGCATGAGACCGATTCCTCAGGATAAGGTTATCAAGGCTGTGACCGTCACGGCCTCAATGCCCCGTGTTCACGGCTCGCCCATACATATCGGCGACCCTGCCGCAATCGGCATCAAGGATATTTCAAAGCCCGATTTCGGCGACAGCGTAACGGTCAACGAGGGCGAGGTTCCCGTTTTCTGGTGTTGCGGAGTTACTCCTCAATCGGCGGTTATGAGCGCAAAGCCGTCAATCGCCATTTCTCACGCACCGGGTCACATGTTTATTACCGATGTCAGGAATACGCTTTTAAAGGATTGATTTCATGTATAAAATAGATTTGAATTCAGATCTCGGCGAGGGCTTCGGCGCATATAAAGCCGGGCTTGACGATAAAATAATACCGCTGATTTCTTCGGCAAACATTGCCTGCGGCTTTCATGCGGGCGATCCGCTGATAATGAGCAAAACCGTTGAACTTTGCAGGCAAAACGGCGTTTGCGCAGGAGCGCACCCGGGCTTTCCCGATCTTGTCGGCTTCGGCAGACGGAATCTCAATGCTTCTCCCGCTGAGGTCAAAGCAATGATGACCTATCAGATCGGCGCACTTGCCGCATTCTGCTCGTCGCAGGGAATAAAGCTTTCTCATGTTAAGCCCCACGGCGCACTTTATAACATGGCGGCAAAGGATTACAGCCTTGCAAAAGCAATTTGCGAAGCTGTTTATGAATTTGATAAAGACCTTGTTCTGCTTGCGCTTTCGGGCAGTCAGATGCAAAAGGCGGCTTCGGAGGTCGGAACGGCGTTCGCCGCCGAGGTCTTTGCCGACAGAGCCTATGAGGACGACGGAACTCTCGTTGCCCGAAGCAAACCCGGCGCAATGATAACCGATGAAAATGAAGCCGTTGCAAGAACGGTTGAGATGATTAAAGAAAAAAGAGTAAAAACCGTTAACGGCAATTATATTTCAATCGAGCCGCATTCGGTCTGCGTTCACGGCGACAGCGAGAAAGCGCTGCTTTTCGTTGAAAAAATCCGTGCAGGATTTGCGGCAAACGGCATTGAAATTTGCCCGATAAAAGACATCATCGGCTGATTTATTCGGAGGATAATATGGATATTAAACACCGTTCACCTGAATATCACAGAAGCTTTGCATATATTGACCTTGAAGCGATAAAAAGTAATTTTGACGCTCTCAGAAGCCGAACGGCTCCCGGCACAAAGGCGCTTGCCGTTGTTAAAGCCGACGCTTACGGTCACGGAGCGGTTCGGGTTGCCAAAGCTCTTGAAAGCAGGGCGGATTATTTCGCCGTTGCGGTTATCGAGGAGGGCTTGGAGCTCAGAAATGCGGGCATTAAAAAGCCGATTCTGATTCTGTCATTCACAAGCCCTTATCAGTTTGAACAGCTTATAAATAACGACCTTGTTCCGTCGATTTACTGCTATGAGGACGCCGAAAAGCTTTCGCAAACCGCTCAGAAGCTCGGCAAAAAGGCAGTTATTCATGTCGCGGTTGATACCGGCATGAGCCGTATCGGCTTCAGGGATAATGAAGAAAGCGCAGACACGGTTAAAAAAATAACCGAACTGCCTTTCATTGAGGTTGAAGGCTTATTCAGCCACTTTGCCTGCGCCGACGCAACCGACAAGGCAAGCGCTCTCAGCCAAAAAGAAAGATTTGACAATTTCATTTCCCTGCTTGATCGGAGAGGCGTTAATATCCCGATTAAGCATATCTGCAACAGCGCCGCAATAATTGATTTTGACACGCATTACGATATGGTCAGAATGGGCGTTTCGCTTTACGGCATGTACCCCTCGGACGAGGTTTTCAAGGACAGAATCACCTTAAAGCCCGCCATGGAGGTTGTCAGCCATGTCATTCATATCAAGGATGTTGAAGCGGGAACAAAGATAGGCTACGGTCACACCTACACAGCCCCCGAAAAGCAGACTATCGCTACGGTCTGCATCGGTTATGCAGACGGCTTTAACAGAGCATTTTCAAACAAGGGATTTGTTCTTATTAAGGGCAAAAAAGCCCCGATAACGGGCAAGGTCTGCATGGATCAGATAATGGTTGATATAACCGATATCGACGGCGTTGAGATAGGCGACCATGCCGTTGTTCTCGGCAAGAGCGGCAATGAGGAAATAACCGCAGAGCAGCTCGGCGAGATGTGCTGCAGCTTCAATTATGAGGTTGTCTGCACCTTTATGCCCCGTGTTATAAGGCTTTATAATGACGGAAAGTGATTAAAAAAACACTTGCAATTTCTGCGAAAAAGGCTATAATATAATTACAATTGAAAAGGGGGAGCTTGTGTTACAGGCTGAGAAAAAGGTATAACCTTTGACCCATAACCTGATTTGGATAATGCCAACGTAGGGAAGACATAGGATTAAGTGTATTTTTAACGGGAGGCTGCCGGATCTGCAGCTTCCCGATTTTTTTATGGGAGAAAACTGATATGGTAATAATCAACGGAGTTGAACAGAACGCCTCGGGGCTGACTGTTGAACGGTATCTTGAAACGGCAAACTTTGATTCTGCGAGAATCGTTGTTGAGAGAAACGGCGAGATTGTTCCGAAAACACAATACGGTCAAACCGTTCTGAATGACGGTGACACGGTTGAGGTCATCAGCTTTGTGGGAGGCGGCTGATATGAGCAACGTTCCCTCAAAGGAAGAAATGATAAGGGCTATGGAACAGCGCCACGGTAAGGAGCTGTGCGGGATTTTTGCAAAGAGCACGGTTGCCGTCTGCGGGCTCGGAGGGCTCGGCTCAAACATTGCGGTTTCCCTTGCCCGCGCGGGAATAGGCAAACTGATTCTTATTGATTTTGACCGGGTGGATATCTCAAACCTTAACCGTCAGCAATACAAAGCGTCTCAGCTCGGGCTGTTTAAGACCGAGGCTCTGACGGAGAACCTGAAAGAGATTGCGCCTTATATCGAGCTTGAAGCTCATACGGTCAGGGTTGATGAAGAAAACGCCGAAAAGCTTCTCAGAGGTGCGGATATCATCTGCGAAGCCTTTGACAGCGCCGAATGCAAGGCTATGCTGACCAATTTCGTGCTTGAAGCAATGCCGCAAAAATATCTTGTTGCGGCTTCGGGAATGGCGGGGCTCGGCAGCGCAAACGGAATAAAGACCCGCAGGGTGACAAACCGCTTTTATCTTTGCGGAGATAATGTCAGCGATGTTGAAAACGGAATGTGCCTTTTCTCAGCCCGTGTTATGGCTTGCGCCGCTCATCAGGCGCAAACTGTCTTGCGTATTCTTGCAGGAGAATTTGAACCATAAGTGAAAGAAGGATAAAAATGGATAACGATAAACTTATTTTAGGCGGTCATGAATTCAATTCCCGTTTCATTCTCGGCTCGGGAAAATATTCAATGAACCTTATTGAAGCGGCGGTCAGAGACGCAGGAGCGGAAATTATTACTCTTGCCGTTCGCCGTGCAAACACAAAGGAGCAGGAAAATATTCTTGATTTTATTCCCGAGGGAGTAACCCTGCTCCCCAACACGAGCGGAGCAAGAAACGCCGATGAAGCGGTTCGCATTGCAAGAATCGCAAGAGAACTCGGCTGCGGAGATTTTGTTAAAATCGAAATCATGCGTGATTCAAAATATCTGCTCCCCGATAATCAGGAAACGGTCAAGGCAACCGAGATTCTTGCAAAAGAAGGCTTTGTCGTTCTGCCTTATATGTATCCCGACTTGAATTCCGCCCGTGACCTTGCCGATGCGGGTGCGGCGGCTGTTATGCCGCTTGCTTCTCCGATCGGATCAAACAAAGGGCTAGCAACAAAGGATTTTATCCAGATTCTCATTGATGAAATAGATCTTCCCGTTATCGTTGATGCGGGAATCGGCAGACCCTCTCAGGCTTGCGAAGCCATGGAAATGGGTGCGGCGGCGATAATGGCGAACACTGCGCTTGCAACCGCAGGCAATCTTCCGCTTATGGCTTCTGCGTTCCGTCAGGCAATCGAAGCGGGCAGAAAGGCTTATCTTGCAGGCATCGGCAGAGTGCTGACCCGAGGAGCCTCTGCCTCAGACCCTCTGACAGGCTTTCTTCGCAATTGAGGTGAAAGCATATGGAAAATCAGTTTTTTGTTGATTCGGAATACCTCTCACCCGAAGCGCTCGAGAAAAAGCATCGGCTTGAAACAGACCCGTCTTTCAGAAAAAATCATATGGAATATCTGCCCGACATGGAGATAATCGATTCCGATGTTTGTTCAAATGTTATGGAGCAGATGAATTCATTTGATTATTCAAAATATACCGCAAAAGATGTTAAAGCGGCTCTGGAGCATGAAAGATGCTCAGTTGAGGATTTCAAAGCCTTGCTTTCTCCTGCCGCAGAGCCTTTTCTTGAGCAGATGGCTCAGAGGGCAAGAACGGAAACGGGCAAGCACTTCGGCAACACCGTTTATCTTTTTACGCCTCTTTATATTGCGAATTACTGCGAAAACTACTGCGTATACTGCGGCTTTAATTGCTACAATCACATTAAACGCATGAAGCTGAGCATGGAGCAGATTGAGCACGAAATGAAAGTCATAGCCGACAGCGGAATGGAAGAAATTCTGATTTTAACAGGCGAGAGCCGTGGACAGAGCGATGTTAAATACATCGGCGAGGCTTGCAAGCTTGCAAGAAAGTATTTCCGCATGGTCGGCCTTGAAATTTACCCCGTCAATACGGATGAATACCGTTATCTTCACGAATGCGGTGCGGATTATGTTACCGTTTTCCAGGAAACCTATGACGCCGAAAAATATGAGACTCTGCATCTGTTCGGCCATAAGCGGGTCTGGCCTTATCGCTTTGACGCTCAGGAGAGGGCGCTCAGGGGCGGCATGAGGGGAGTGGCGTTTTCCGCTCTGCTCGGTCTTTCCGATTTCAGAAAGGATGCCCTTGCAAGTGCGCTTCATGTCTATTATTTACAGCGAAAGTATCCTTACGCCGAGATGTCGCTGTCCTGCCCGAGGCTTCGCCCGATTATCAATAATGAAAAAATAAATCCGCTTGATGTCCATGAAAAACAGCTTTGCCAGATTTTATGCGCTTACCGCATCTTTCTGCCCTTTGTCGGCATAACGGTATCCTCACGTGAGAGCGCCGAATTCCGTAACGGCATTGTTAAAATTGCCGCAACCAAGGTTTCGGCAGGCGTTTCAACAGGTATAGGCGACCACGAGAGCAAATACAGCGGAAAGGAGTCGGACGGCGTGCAGGGCGACGAGCAGTTTGAGATTGACGACAGCCGAAGCCTTGACAGAATGTATCGTGATATTGCCGATGAAGGCTTGCAGCCCGTTCTGAATGACTATCTGTATGTTTGATATTTTTATCGTAACCAATCGTAAATTGTGCAGAGAGAATTTTTCGGAGCGGATTGAAAAAATTGCCGCCGCTCATCCTGCGGGCATAATTCTGAGGGAAAAAGACCTGACCGAGGATGAATATGAACGCCTTGCGGTCAAAGCACTCGAAATTTGCCGAAAGCACGGAGTTCCCTGCATTCTCCACGGCTTTCAGAACGTAGCGGCAAAGCTTGATTGCAGTTCTCTTCATCTGCCGCTTAGCATTCTCCGCAGTCTTTCCGATGAGGAAAAAGCACGCTTTTCAACGCTCGGTGCTTCCTGCCATTCCGTTGATGATGCAATTGAAGCC
>JBJEQC010000125.1:1675-3714 GCA_051881555.1 Acutalibacteraceae bacterium | reverse complement strand
GCAGCCGTTGTTTCATAAGCAAGATTGCCGATAACCGTCAGCCTTATCCAAGGCAGAACGATTCCGAGCGCATTTGCAAGAACGATAACCGTTGCAAGAATTGAAATTGCGGGCGCAATGGTAAACATCACGCTTGAAACGACGGTATTTTTAAGCGTTTCTTTTTTGATTCCGAGTTCTTTGGCATGCTTCCATGACTTGATGATAAAGAACAGCGATTGGATGGTTACAAATGCGACAACGCCGAGCGCAATGGCATACATAACCGGGCTTTCCTTGAAGTTTTCCAAGCAAATCACTCCCATAATTTTAATAGATTTATATTATCACATATCAGCTGTATAAGTCAAGATTTTATGCCGGACAAAGATTTCTTTTCAAGGCTTGACGGCGGGCCGCTGTTTTGATATTATAGTTTTATAGATGTTAATATTTGTCTTTCTTATATACAAAACGGAGTGTGATAATATGGAAAAAATTAAGCAGGCTATCGAAAGCGGCAAGACCGCTCTCGGCATTGAATTCGGCTCAACGAGAATAAAGGCGGTTTTGATTGACAAAAATCACGAGCCGCTCGCATCGGGCAGCTACGATTGGGAAAACAGCTATGACAACGGCGTCTGGACTTATCCACTCGACGAGGTATGGACGGGGCTTCGCGGCGCATTTGCCGCTCTCAAAAAGAATGTGCTTGAGAAATACGGCGTAAATCTCACAACCGTCGGCGCTCTCGGCATCAGCGGAATGATGCACGGATATCTTGCTTTTGACGCCGACGGCAATCAGCTCGCTCCGTTCAGAACCTGGAGAAACACGATAACCGCCGAGGCTGCCGAAAAGCTCAGCGCACTCTTTGATTTCAACATTCCCCAGCGCTGGAGCATCGCTCACTTTTATCAGGCAATGCTCAACGGCGAGGAACATATCGGAAAGGTTGATTTTATCGCCACTCTTGCCGCCTATGTTCATTGGAAGCTGACAGGCAAAAAATATATCGGCATAGGCGAAGCTTCTGGAATGTTCCCGATTGACAGTTCCACCAACGATTACGACAAAAGAATGCTTGCCCTTTTCGATGAAGAATCGAAAAAATTCGGATTCGGCAAAAAAGCGGAAGACATTCTTCCGAAGGTTCTTGTTGCAGGCGAAAATGCAGGATATCTGACCGAGGAAGGCGCTCTTCTGCTTGACCCGACGGGCGAATTCAAGCCCGGAATCCCCCTCTGCCCGCCCGAGGGCGACGCAGGCACGGGAATGGTTGCAACAGATTCGGTTGCTCCGAGAACGGGCAATGTTTCGGCAGGTACTTCGATTTTCCTCATGGTCGTGCTTGAAAAGCCGCTTTCAAAGCTCTATCCCGAAATTGATATGGTAACCACACCGTCGGGCGAACCCGTTGCAATGGTTCATTGCAACAACTGTTCGGGCGAAATCGACGCATGGGCAAGCATTTTCACCTCGTTCTGCAAGGCCATGGGTCACGAGGTCAGCTATTATAAGGTTCTCGACAAGATTTTTGAATCAGCTCTTGCAGGCGATAAGGACTGCGGCGGTCTTGTTGCATATAACTATCTTTCGGGCGAGGTCATCACAGGGCTTGACAGCGGAAAACCGATGTTTTTCAGAGGCCCCGACAGCAAATTTACCCTTGAAAACTTTGCAAGAGTTCAGCTTTCCTCCGCTGCGGCAACGCTCAGCATCGGCATGGAAATTCTTGAAAACGAGCAGGTTAAGGTTGACAGAATCCTCGGCCACGGCGGATACTTCAAAGCTCCCGTTGCAGGTCAGAAAATCATGGGTGCGGCTCTGAACGCCCCCGTTTCGGTCATGAAAACCGCCGGTGAGGGCGGCCCGTGGGGCGTTGCGATTCTTGCCGAATACATGATGAGCAAGCAGGACGGCGAAACCCTCGGCGATTACCTTGAAAAGAGAGTGTTTGCGGGTCAGGAGTCAACAACGGTTGTTCCCGACGAAGCGGATATCGAAGGCTTCAAGGCTTTCCTTGAAAACTACAAGAAAGGCATTTCCGCCGAAAAAGC
>JBJEQC010000125.1:0-1575 GCA_051881555.1 Acutalibacteraceae bacterium | reverse complement strand
TCAAACAGCGGCGTTGAAAAATACCTTTCAGCCGTATCGGGGAGAACGGTTACAACGGTTTTGCCTTTGCCGAGCTTTTTCGCAAGCCTTAAAGCCGCCGCAACATTCGTTCCGCTACTGATGCCGCACATAATTCCTTCTTTTGAAGCAAGATCCCTTGATGTCTGAAGCGCTTCACCGTCTTTGACAATGCAAACATCGTCAAAAATATCGCAGTTGAGAATTTCGGGGATAATTCCGTCGCCTATTCCCATCTGAACATGAGTGCCGATTGAGCCGCCCGAAAGAATGGCTGCGTTTTCAGGCTCAACCGCCCAAATCGTCATGTCGGGATTTTTCTCTTTGAGAACTTCTCCGATGCCCGTTATCGTTCCGCCCGTGCCGATGCCCGAGCAAAAGCCGTGAATCGGGGCGTTCACCTGTTCAAGGATTTCCCTTGCCGTTTGCGAACGCTGAACTGCGGGATTTGCGGGATTTTCAAACTGCTGGGGCACAAATACATTCGGATTTTCCGCTTTCATCTTCATTGCAATTTCAAGGCATTCCTCAATGCACGCCCCGATGTTGCCCGCATCGTGAACAAGAATTATTTCCGCCCCGTAATGGCGAACGAGCTTTCTCCTCTCCTCACTGACGGAGTCGGGCATGATAATTTTAACCTTATATCCCCTCACTGCTCCGACAAGAGCAAGGCCGATGCCCTGATTGCCGCTTGTCGGCTCAACGATGACTGTATCCGAATTAATAAGCCCCTTTTTTTCGGCGTCAAGAATCATGTTGAATGCCGTGCGTGTTTTAATCGAGCCGCCGACATTAAGACCCTCAAATTTAACAAGAACCTCTGCGTCGTCAGGTCCCGTCATATGCTGAAGCCTGATAATGGGCGTGTTGCCCATCGCCTCAAGAATATTGTTGCATACCATATAAAACCTTCTCAAATCAATATTTCATAACATAGTGATGGTATTATATCATATGAAAAGCAACATTTCAATGACAAAAGCAGAGTTTTTATTCTGAAATATATGCTTGTTTTCTCTTACAAACATGCCACATTATCAAACTTTTTCTGCGGGTAATCTTAATTGGTTACTCCCACTTGAAAAATTTCACCGAAATTCCCATGCAAATAACAGTAACCGCCACCATAACCGCAATGGGGAGCCACACATTTTCGGTCGGTAAGCCGAGAAAAGCCGATTTCATAAGCTTAATGCCCTGTGTCATCGGAAAGATACTGACGATTTTTTGCATAACGGTCGGCATCACCTCAAACGGAAGCGTAGCACCCGAAAAAATTAACATCGGGAAGTAAAGAATGCAAGCAATAACACTTGCACTTTTTGAATTTTTTGCCACACCGCCGACCATCATTCCAATACTCAGGGTAGATACCATCGTCAACAGCCAGCTTCCCAAAAACGCCGGCAAAGAGCCGATTATTCTGACCTTCCATATCAGCATTGCCGTCGGAATTAGCGTAAGCATGGACACTATACAGTAAACAATATAAACGGATAATTCAACAATAAGCAGTTTTAAAGGGCTGACGGGTGTAACCTGAAAACGCTTTAA
>JBJEQC010000124.1:0-3719 GCA_051881555.1 Acutalibacteraceae bacterium | reverse complement strand
AAATTAATGTTAATTAAAGTATTCAGGAGGATGGATATGGGAATGACAATCGGTCAAAAGCTGATAAAGAGCCATCTTGTCAGCGGCGAAATGATACCCGGGACGGAAATCGGTCTTAAAATCGACCAGACCCTCACTCAGGATGCAACCGGAACAATGGCTTATCTTGAATTCGAGGCTATGGGCGTTGAAAGAGTCCGCACGGAGCTTTCCGTTGCTTACATTGACCACAACACGCTTCAAACCGGATTTGAAAATGCAGACGATCACAGATTTATTCAGAGCGTTGCCAAAAAAAGAGGCTTGCTTTTCTCAAAACCCGGCAACGGCATTTGCCATCAGCTTCATCTTGAGCGTTTCGGCAAGCCCGGCAAAACTCTTATCGGCTCAGACAGCCACACTCCGACTGGCGGCGGAATCGGTATGCTTGCCATCGGTGCAGGCGGACTTGACGTTGCCGTTGCGATGGGCGGCGGAACATATTACACCACTATGCCTAAAATGACGCTTGTTCGCCTTTCAGGCAAGCTTTCCCCTTGGGTCAGCGCAAAGGATATTATTCTTGAGGTTCTCAGAATTATGTCCGTCAAGGGCGGCGTCGGCAAAATCATCGAATACGGCGGAGAGGGCGTTAAAACTCTTTCTGTTCCCGAAAGAGCAACAATAACCAACATGGGCGCAGAGCTCGGCGCAACGACCTCTGTTTTCCCCTCGGATGAAATCACAAAAGAATTCCTCAAAGCTCAGGGCAGAGAAGATGACTGGTCGGAGCTGAAAGCGGATTCAGACGCAGAATATGATGAAATAATTGATATTGATCTTTCAAAGCTTGCCCCCATGGCGGCAATGCCTCACATGCCTGATAATGTTAAAACCGTTGAGGAAATCGGCAACATTGAAATCAGCCAGGTCTGCATCGGTTCATGCACAAATTCATCGCTTCTTGATTTGCTCAAGGTTGCTTCGATTCTTAAAGGCAAAAAGGTTGCGCCCAATGTCAGCCTTACAATTTCACCCGGTTCAATGCAGGTTCTGAACATGCTTTCGCTCAACGGTGCGCTTTCAGATATTCTCGGAGCAGGTGCAAGACTGCTTGAATGCGCATGCGGCCCCTGCATCGGCATGGGTCAGTCGCCCCAGTCAAAGGGCGTTTCACTCCGCACATTCAACCGCAACTTTGAGGGACGCTCGGGCACTGCAGACGCAGGCATTTATCTTGTCAGCCCCGAGGTTGCCGCCGCATCGGCTATTACAGGCGTTCTGACAGACCCGAGAACGCTCGGAGAAATGCCCGAATTCAAGCTGCCCGAAAGATTCATTATTAATGATAATATGATTGAAAAGCCCGCATCTGTTGAAGAAGCTGATTCGGTTGAAATCAAATACGGCCCGAACATCAAGCCTTTCCCGACCAGCACGGAACTGCCCGAAAGCATTGAAGCACCCGCAATTCTCAAGGTCGGCGACAATATCACGACCGACCACATTATGCCCGCAGGCGCAAAGATTCTCCCCTACCGTTCAAACATCCCCTACCTTTCAAATTTCTGCTTCAAGCAGTGCGACGAAAAGTTTGCGGAACGCTGTAAGGCGGCAGGCAAGGGCTTCATAATCGGCGGCGCAAACTACGGTCAGGGTTCATCAAGAGAGCATGCCGCTCTCGTTCCCCTTTATCTCGGAATCAAAGCGGTTATCGCAAAATCCTTTGCAAGAATCCATTGCGCCAACCTCATAAATGCAGGCATCATGCCGTTTACATTTGAAAATCCCGATGATTATGACAGGATTGACAAGGATGACATACTTGCTCTCAACGGCATTCGTTCCGCAATCAAAGAGGGCAGCAAGGTTGTTCTTGAAAATGTTACCAAGGGCGAAAAATACGCTCTTTCATATGATTATTCGGACAGACAGACCGCAATGATTCTTGACGGCGGACTGCTTAACTACACCAAAAATTCAAGCAAATAAGGAGAATTCAAAATGACTGAAGCACAAATCAAAAATGCTCTTGACAAGTTTGAAGCGCTCATCAGAGAGCAGGACGCAAGAAGCGAAATGATTAAACAGCAGGGCGATTTTATTGATTATTCAAAGCTCGACAAGCTCACAATCGGCGTTTGCGGCGGCGACGGAATCGGCCCCATTATCACAAACGAAGCTGCAAGAGTTCTTGAATTTCTTCTTAAAGAGGATGTTGAAAACGGTAAAATCAAGTTTAAAACCATTGACGGTCTGACCATCGAAAACCGTGTTGCCGCCAACAAGGCAATCCCCGACGATGTTCTTGAGGAGCTGAAAAAATGCCCCGTTATTCTTAAAGGACCCACAACCACTCCGCAGGCGGGCGATCCGTGGCCGAACATCGAAAGCGCAAATGTTGCAATGAGAAAGGCTCTTGACCTTTTCTGCAACCTGCGCCCCGTTAAGGTTCCCGATGAGGGAATCGACTGGACATTCTTCAGGGAGAACACAGAAGGCGCATATGCCGTCGGTTCAAAGGGCGTTAATGTCACCGATGATCTTGCAATGGACTTTGTTGTTACGACGACCGAGGGTTCAAAGAGAATCGCAAAGCTTGCATATGACTATGCAAGAAGAAACCACAAAGACAGAGTTTCAATCATTCAGAAAGCAAATGTTATCAAAACCACCGACGGTAAATTCCTCAACATCTGCAAAGAGGTTGGCAAGGATTATCCCGAAATCACGACAGACGAGTGGTATATTGACATCACAACCGCAAAGCTTATTGACAAGAAAAGACGCACCGATTTCAAGGTTTTCGTTCTTCCCAACCTTTACGGCGACATCATCACCGACGAAGCGGCGGAATTTCAGGGCGGCGTAGGCACGGCAGGCAGTGCAAACATCGGCAAGAAATATGCCATGTTTGAAGCAATTCACGGCTCTGCTCCGAGAATGATCAGAGAGGGCAGAGGCAAATATGCAGACCCGTGCTCAATGCTCCGTGCGGCAGTAATGCTTCTTTCTCACATCGGCAAGCAGACGGAAGCAGACAAGCTCGAAAGAGCGCTTGACATCTGCATGTATGAGGAGAAAAAGATTCACATAACAGGCAGGGCTGACGGCGCAACCTGCGAGGATTTCGGCAATTATGTCATGGATACTCTGACAACTCTTTAAAAGATATAATCTGCCCCCGAAAAGGATTATCTCCGATTCGGGGGCGTTTTTTAAGTGAAGAATGAAGTGTGCCTGCGGCATATGAAGGTAGGGGCGACCCTGTGTGGTCGCCCGTTTTTTGCAAATTAAGGATAGGCTCCGCCTATGACTGATTTTAATTGCTCTGCAAAAGCTGTTTTTAACTCCCTCAGTCGCCTGCGGGCGACAGCTCCCTCCCGAGGGAGCCGAAGAATAAGATCTTAGTTTTCCAGGAAAACAGCAGAAATCATCAGCAACACGGTAGGGGCGAACTGCGTTCGCCCGCCTGAAAGCGCCCGAATATCAACACAATTCCGTTGGATTTGATGCGTTTTCACGGACAGCCGCAAGGGTTGTACCTTCGATTATTTGTAGCGGACGATGCACAAATCGTCCAAATGCAATGTTATTTATTATTCGCCTGCGGCGAATTGGTTCGTCGGGGACGCCGAACCCTACGAATTTTAGCTACAGCTTTAAATGCAAAAATCAGGCACAACAAAAGCTGTGCCTGAGGATTTGTGAGCTATATTTTCATCTGTTAATAATCGGCG